>NZ_JAQVZX010000126.1 GCF_028707975.1 Syntrophomonas sp. | reverse complement strand
GTCTGCCAATTTAAAAGCGAAGCAGTAGCTGTCCGGGAAATGCGCAAACACTTTGCCTGGTATATCAAGGGACTCCCCGGAGCCACCCGCGTTCGCCAGGAGATAAACCGCGCCGCCTCCCGCGATGAACTGCTCTTGGCCCTCAATTCACTGCTGGCTGTGAGGGGTAAGGAGTAAGACCCTCACCCCTTGCCCTGGTTGCTGAATTTAATTCAGGCGCAACAACCTTAATAGCGATTGCAAGGCATTGTAAGGGCGGTCTTCGACCGCCCGCTTTCACCTTCGCCAGCGTTTTGTATATTCATGCAACCCTTATGCAACAAAAAGGGTGTTTTGCAGTGGAGTCAATTTTTGGTTGGCTTAATTAATATCGGGTCCTTAGCATTAGTGCTTGATTCCAGTTTTGTACTGGTGGTAAAATAACACTATCAATCTTGTGAACAATATTGTGCTCAGGAAAGCCACAGGAACAATTTTTCTGGCTGACAGCCACGGGCAGCTACAGGGATAGTTCTTCTGCCAGGCAACCCAACTTTGATCAGGAGAACCGTCCCCATGATTGCGCCCATGATTGGAGAAGTTCATGGAAATATTTCGTATTCAGGATAAGATTATAAGCTGGCAGAAGATTGAGAATACTTTGCGCAAAGCTCTGCAAATGAGAGCCCGGGGCCTGTCGCAGCAAGAAACGGCCGATCGCCTGATGATCGATCGTACCTTTATATCCCGCCTCGAAGGCATTGGTGAAATTCGCAAAGGCCAATCCATAGCCTGTATCGGTTTCCCCCTGCAAAATAAACAGGAAGTTCAGGATATTCTGGAAAAAGAAGGGGTAGACTTTATATTGTTAATGAGTGAAAAGGAACGGCTGGATTTTGTTAACCAGCGCAGCGGCAAGGAACTGCTGAACGAGTTGATGGATCTGACCGCCCGGGTCCGGGGTTACGAAACAGTAATCGGCATTGGCTCCGATGAACGGCTGAAGCTCATTGAAGGTGTTCTGGACGGGCAGTTTATCGGGGTGGAGATAGGTGCCTCCCCCATAACCGAAGACAAGTGGGTGGACCCCCAGGTAATCAGGAAAATCCTGCGTTCTATCAGAGTCGCCCGCTAGCAAGAAAAGTGAGGGGTTATTGGTCGTCAGTCGTCAGACATCAGAAAGGGGGAGGGGGTTATTTCCTACCCCATCTTACTATATAACAAGCGCCTACTAACTCACTTTTCATCGCTGGTTGTGGCCCTCACCCTGCACCCTTCACCCTTCACCCTTCGGGTACTCCTGGTGTTCCATCCTCCGGATGGCACTATTAAGGTTGCGGGTACTCCTGGTGTTCCATCCTCCGGATGGCACTATTAAGGTTGCGGGTACTCCTGATGTTCCATCCTGCGGGTGTCACTATTAAGGTTGCGGGCATGGGGGGGTAGTAAGAAAAGGTTACATTCCGCAGCTACTCTGCGGGTGATGCTCCCTGCGGGTGTCACTATTAAGGTTGCGGGCATGGGGGGTTAACAGCACAAGAAGGAGGCAGGTATTTGAAACGTATTGTCAGTGTCAGCCTGGGTGCATCGCACCGTGATCACTCCTTTGAAACAGAGTTTATGGGAGTTAAATTCCACATAGAGCGTATTGGAACTGATGGAGACTGGAACCGCGCCATCAATCTCATAAGGGAGCTGGATGGCAAGGTGGATGCCTTTGGCATGGGGGGTATCGACCTCTATGTACACATAGCGGGCAAGCGTTATGTAATAAAAGACGCCCGCCGCTTGATGAATGAAGCCCGGAAAACCCCGATGCTGGATGGCAGCGGCTTGAAGAATACCCTGGAGCGCAAGTGTATCATGGATATCCAGCGGGATGGTATCATGGATCTTAAGGGGAAACGGGTCTTGATGGTCTGTGCTGTGGATCGCTTTGGTATGGCGGAAGCTTTTGAGGAAATAGGAGCCCGCCTGACCCTGGGCGATTTTATTTACACCGTAGGCGTGCCCA
Organism: Syntrophomonas sp.; assembly: GCF_028707975.1. GTDB lineage: Bacteria > Bacillota > Syntrophomonadia > Syntrophomonadales > Syntrophomonadaceae > Syntrophomonas. The sequence continues at coordinate 2,504 of NZ_JAQVZX010000126.1, read as the reverse complement.
TACCCATGCACTCGTTGCGAACCCTGCGAATATTAGGAAGCATCGCGGCTCCCTTTATTGTTACCATGCCCTTTGACAAGCTTTATCCTACTGGCAAACAGCAGGATGTCATAATTCCCAAGCATTCGAAATATTATTATCAAGCTGATGTTTTGGCCGGCGACTTCCTCTATATCCGCCGCTACCTGCCGGAGAAACTTAACGGGCAGGTGATAATAACCAACACCACCACCCGGGATGATATGCAGATGTTAAAAAAACGGGGCATCAGCAAAGTAATTACCACCACCCCGGACATGGGCGGGCGCTCCTTTGGCACCAATGTCATTGAAGCTGTAATGGTTACCCTGATGGGGCGTCCCATTGATAATATTTCTCCGGCCGATTATTTTTCCATGCTGCAGGAGCTAAACCTGAAGCCAGGGGTGGTGAATCTGGAGGAATTCAGTGCTTGACCTGGATTTTGCCTTTTTTAGTCTAAAAAACCAAGACCGGCGGGGGCTAATCTACCGGAAATCCATATTGGACAGGCTGGCCCCCCTGTTTTTTCCCCCCCGGGTGGAAAAACTGATTTACCTGGACGGCCTTAATTCCAGAGGCTGCAATATTTCGCTCCCCCTGGGGCCGGGCAACCTCCGCTTGCTGGATGTGGAAAAGCAGGAAAACATAAGCCTGCGCTCGGCGGAGATACTGGAGGCTTACCAGCTGCCGGCCATGGCCGTGGATCGACTCCACAAGGAGCAACTGCGCCCCCTTTTTCCCTCCCTCCCCCTGGTTTTTGGGGATAATTTCATCAAAGCCCTGGCCAGTGTTTTTGTACGGGAAATCCTTTCCCGGCGGGGGATAAGAAAATTAATTATAACCGGGGAAACCGAGTATTTTTCCGAATTTATAGCGGAAACAGCCGCCTTGGGTGTCCCGGTATCCCTGCAAAGCACCCATCCTACGCGCTACGAGGTTCTGGCCTATCACCTGCTCTACGAAAAAGGGCAGGCAGTAAGCACCAGTTACCTGAAGCCGGCAAACTGGGAAAGAGGGGAACTGGTCCTGATGTTTGATCCGGATAGGCGCCAGATGGCTATAAGCTCGCCCCGGGCTTTTTGTATCAAGTTCAGCGACCAGGTAAAAGGCCTCTCCAGAGAGATGGAAACGCACCTGGCCGGTAATGGTATTGATCCCGCCCTGCACAACCTGGCCCCGATATTGGAAATATCTTTATTGGCAAAAGCAGGATTATTAGGCTGCAGTGCCGAACAGAATAATGCCAGAGAGGAAGAAGGCCGAAAGTTTTTGCTTTTGCAGGAATTGGGAAAACAGACCGGCTTATGGGAGCTCTTCCTTGACAAGGCAATATGAGCTCTTTATAATACCATAAAGGAAAAGCGGCCTTGATAATGCGAGCGAGCCTTGTCTCACTTTTATAACGAGGTGAATGTCCCCCGCTTCTTTAAGCGGCCGGGTTCCTATTAACAAAACAGGCGGTGGGTTCTAATCCCCTGCCTCGTTGCAGCGCTGTGTTGAAACTGCTCCGCAGTTTCTTCCGATGCTTAAAATTTATTATGGATAGGAGCGAATTAGATGGCGGAGGAAAAAGAGGTAGTTCTCACCAAGGAAGGCCTGGAAAAGCTGGAAAATGAACTGGAGCACCTTAAATCGGTGAAAAGAGAAGAGGTTGCAGAACGGATTAAACAGGCAATTGCCTTTGGAGATATAACGGAAAATTCAGAATACGAAGATGCCAAGAATGAGCAAGCCTTTGTCGAAGGACGCATAATAAGCCTGGAAAAAACCCTGAAGAAGGCCCGTTTGATGGAAGATGAGGATATACGCACCGATGTGGTTTCCTTGGGGTCGCGCGTCACCCTGAAAGAGATGAAATCAGGTCGTGAGGTCAAGGTCACCCTGGTATCTTCCGTTGAGTCCAAGCTCAAAGACGGCAAAATATCGGATGAATCCCCGGTAGGCAAAGCCATTATGGGGAAGAAAGTCAAGTCCACCGTATCGGTAGAAGCACCCGCCGGAACCATTAAATACAGGATTATGAAAGTGGAGAAGTAGCATGCCATACACAGGGACGATCCTTTTATCTTGGCATAAGAAAAGTGAAATAGGAGTGAAGGGGATTTAGAAGCAGCCTCGGCATTCAACCTCAGTTATCTTTGCATAGATATCATTTGATTGCCAGGTCGCCATTAATATTGCATCGTTAAAAACTGATTCTTCGATGCCACCATTATCACCGGTGTTTGTGCCCTTTGGGTAGGGATAAAATAGAAAAAAACGGGCAAAAGAACCGTCCCCATGCCCGGAGGAGGAAGTGTTTTAATGTCGGAATCCGAATTAAATATTAACGAGCTAAAGAAGGTACGGCTCGAGAAACTGGCTGAACTAAAGGAAATGGGAATTGAGCCCTTTGGCCGGAGATTTGAACGCGACTCCATGGCTCAGAATATAAAGGAAGGTTTTGCCGAATTAGAAGGGAAACCCGTAAGCATTGCCGGACG
>NZ_JAQVZX010000125.1 GCF_028707975.1 Syntrophomonas sp. | reverse complement strand
CGGAATACCCGGAGTATGTGGCGGCACGCTATCTCCTGCAATTTGCCAGCCATTTTAAGCCCATAGCACCGGATGCGGTTCCCGCCAATTCCATTCTCCGGGAATTTATCGGGGGAAGCTGTTTTAAAGTATAGAAAGACGGAAGGCGGAAGAGGATACGGTGATTTAGAGGGATTAGGAGTGAGGGGGTAATAACCCAGGCAGATCTCATAATGGAGGAAATCATGAAGAAGAAGGTACTGAAGCCGCGCATTCCGGTTGCTCTCAACCAACATGCCGGAACCCACAAGGATAAGAAGAAAGAAGCCAAAAAGTATGCCTGCCGCAAGAGCAGGCGAGAGATAAGATGATTATTTAAAAGCCTGTTGGTGTTTGTTTGAGGCCAATGGGCTATTTGTTTTTCTGAATAAAAGGAGTATCTGGGTAACATATAACTAGTCAATTAGCGGTTTTTCAGTAGTTTGCTATTGCAGCAAATCGGATTATGGTATTTTTTTGAAAAGGGCTGTGATATAATAAACATAGTAGTAATTTGGATGAAAGTAAGGGTCAAAGGAGATTAGAACTATGCCAGTCAAAAAGTATACGATAGAGGAAATCAAGGCTATTGTAGAACCGATTGCACGGAAATATGGAGTAGCACGTGTCTATCTGTTTGGCTCTTATGCTCGTGGAGATGTTAGTGAAAACAGCGATGTAGATTTTCGTGTAGATAAAGGGTCTCTTAAAGGAATGTTTGCTTTATGTGGCCTGTATACAGAAATTGAAGAAGCTTTACAGATGAAAGTCGATGTTTTGACAACGGGAAGTCTGGAAGATGATTTTCTGCAAAAAACCAAGAATGAGGAGATACTATTATATGCAGAATAATCGAAACGCTTATGTACTCCGGTGCATTATTTCCTATTGTAATGATATTTCAGAGACTATCCATCGCTTTGGAGAGGATTATAGTGTTTATAAACAGGATTCTGTTTATAAGAATGCTACAGCTCTTTGCGTTCTACAGATTGGAGAACTAACCACACATCTTACGAATGATTTTAAACAGAGCTATACTGGATACCTTGGACACAAATTAAGGCATTGCGTAATGTAGTTGCTCATAACTACGGTAAGATTGATGATGAAAGCTTGTGGGAGACCATTACAAGCGATATTCCGAAATTAAAAGATTATTGTTCTAGTATTATTAAACAGTTTGATTCTGATGCATAGGTTATCAATGAAATCAAAGATGAACATTTACGGGTATTTCAATAGATTGAAAGAACGCGCATCTAATATGATTGAGGGTGAAGCTGGGCTGGTTCATATGGTAGGAAAACATGACCCTGGCTATTACCAGGTTTTAAACCTGGTTTTTTTCTTTTGAAGGAAAAAGGGGTGTAAATGGAGAAATACACCATGATTGCAGATTAGCAGGGGGTATTATTTATGGAGGATAAAAAAATTCAAATCAACAAGGTTACGGTAAGCATTTTCAACGAAGACTATGTGGTAAAAGGGGATGAGAGCCCGGAATACATGGAAATGCTGGCCAACTATGTGGATCGCCGCATGAGAATGATTCAGCAGCGTAATTATAACCTTTCCAATACCAAAATAGCCGTATTAACGGCTCTCAACCTGGCTGACGAATTGAACAAGCTGCAGGAAGACTATGATGAATTGGTCAAAACCCTGGAAGAGGAGAAAAAGAACAGGATGGGATAATTGATGACCAACCGTGATGTGGCCCGGATCTTTGATCGAATAGCTGACTTGCTGCAAATAAAGGATGAAAATCCCTTTAAAATCAGGGCCTATCGCAAGGCTGCCGACTCCATCTACCACCTGGATGAAGATCTGACTTATATCCAGAAAAGTGGTAGGCTAGGGGATATTCCCGCTGTGGGCAAAGCGGTGCAGTCCAAAATTGAGGAGATGCTGGAAAAGGGCAGCTGCGAGTATTATGAGCGACTGACCCATGAAGTGCCGGAAGGCTTGCTGGACATGCTGGCCTTGCCCGGAATTGGGCACAAGACGGCAAAGCTGATATACGATGAATTGGGTATAGACAACCTGCCGGATCTCCTGAAAGCAGCCCGGGAAAAGAGGATAAGAACGCTTCCCGGTATGGGGGCCAAGACCGAATACAATATCAAAAAAGGCATGGAAATGCTAAAGGAAGCCAGCGCGAAGAGTACGCTGGGACTAGCCCTTCCCCTGGCGGAAGAGCTGCGCGATTATTTGCTGAACAGCAGGGTGGTGGAGGAAGCTGCTATTACTGGTAGTGTTCGCCGGGGCAAGCCTCTGGTCAGCGATGTAGATATTCTGGTGTCAAGCTGCTCATTTGAGGCAGTGCACCATGCGGTAAGCAGTTACAGAAGGCTGGAGGAAATCGAGAGCCTGGGTACTGACCACATAAAGGGCCGTCTTGGCTATAATTTAAATTTCGAAATAATAATTGTACCGCCAGCAGATTTTTTATCCCAGCTATTCTGGTCGACCGGCTCCAAAGAGCATATTAAAGAAATAAGAGAGCTAGGAGGAGAAGAGCAGGGAGGCGCTTTTTTCAGTGAAGAAGCGTTTTATGCAAGTATGGATATGCAGTATATATCCCCTGAACTTAGAGAAAATCGAGGGGAAATTGAAGCAGCCGGCAAAGGAGAGATTCCCCAGCTAATAGAACTAAGCGATATTAAAGGAGACCTGCATACTCATTCCCGTTGGAGTGACGGAGCTCATGAGATTGAGGAAATGGTGCAAGCGGCAAAGGATTCAGGCTATTCCTATTTGGCTATTACCGAACATTCCCGCTCCCTGCCGATTAGCAGGGGGCTCAATGAAGAAAGGCTTAAAGCCCAGGGAAAGGTCATTGAGGCTTTAAACGTGAATTTAGATGAATTTCGGGTATTAAAAGGTAGTGAAGTCGACATATTAAAGGACGGCAGCCTGGATTTTGATGATGATGTTTTGGAAGATTTAGATATTGTAATCGGGTCCGTACACAGTAATTTCAAACTGGAACGGGATAAACAGACTGAAAGAATAATCCGGGCTATTAAGAATGAGAAGGTAGATATAATCGGCCATCTCAGCGGGCGCTTGCTAAACCGCAGGCCAGGCTACGAAATTGACAGGGATAGGATACTGGAAGCGGCCGCTCGCAATCAGAAAATTATGGAAATCAACGCTCATCCAGATCGTTTGGATATAGATGAAGAAACGGCTAAAATAGCCAAAGATATGGGTATTAAAGTAGCTATAAACAGCGATGCCCATTCCAAACAAGACTTGAAATTGATGAAATACGGGGTAATAAATGCCCGTCGCGGCTGGCTGGAGCCGGCTGATGTGGTTAATAGCTGGGAACTTGTCGACTTACTGGACTACATTCAGAAAAAGCAGAGCTAGCTCTTTGAAACCTTTTAACCCTCCCCTTCTTTCCTTCCTGGCCCCAAGCCAAATAACCTTTATAAGCTATTACGAATAAAGCGGGAAGCTCATACCGAATAATAGAGCAAGAACTTCTATAATGAGGTGAAATATGTCCCCAGCTTCTTAAAGCGGCCGGGTTCCTATTAACAAAACAGACGGCGGGTTCTAATCCCCCGCCTCGTTGTAGCGCTGTGTGGAAACTGCTCCGCAGTTTCTTCCGATGCTTAAAAGGGGGAAATCGCGTGTTGATATTTGCTTTGCGGGCAGTAGGAATGTATTTTCTGGCTTTAATAATGATAAGGCTTTTGGGTAAAAGAGCTTTAGGGGAGCTGGGGCCTTTTGATTTTGTGGTCATGACCGGGGTAGGCCATACGGTGGTTTCAGTAGCCCTGGATAAAAGCCTTCCTTTTTATGAGGGCATTGTCATTCTGGTTACTCTCGCCTTGTTGGAATATATCATGGGTTACCTGGCCTTGAAGAATCAGACCCTGTCTCACTTAATAACCGGAAAACCGGTAATATTAATTGACAATGGGCAAATAGTAAAAGAAAATATGGCCAGGGAAAAATTCAATGCCGATGATCTCTTACAGGAACTTAGAAAACAGGGGATAAGAGAAATCGAGGATGTCGACAAGGGGATTTTGGAATCATGTGGGGGTTTTAGCGTAATTTTGAAGGAAGAAGATGAGCCGGTAACCCGCCGGGATCTGGGAATCAATCCCCACATACAATCGACAGTTTCAACTACCAGTACCGTCTCCAGAGCCGAATTCTTTGCCCGGCAGCAGGAGCCCTTATTGGCAAGAGAAGGAATTTCGTTACCCGGACTTTTGCAAAACATTGACCAGCGCCTGGATTTCATTTGTAGAAGAATGGACTTGCTGGAAGAAAGATGGCAGGAAACAACCGCTGATGAAAAGTGAACAAGCCGCAGGTGTTGCCCATGCGAAGGGCCCTGTCGGGCACAACTGATGCTCCCTTCGGTCGCTATTAAGGACGCTGGAGCGGTATATTTATGCAAGCTAATGCATATTTATAACTTTTTGCAGTGACATCAAGTTTGCAATTAAGCAAATTCC
>NZ_JAQVZX010000124.1 GCF_028707975.1 Syntrophomonas sp. | reverse complement strand
GTTGATTTGAATTTTTTTATCCTCCATAAATAATACCCCCTGCTAATCTGCAATCATGGTGTATTTCTCCATTTACACCCCTTTTTCCTTCAAAAGAAAAAAACCAGGTTTAAAACCTGGTAATAGCTTATGAGCGACGTTTGGCTTTATGCTTTTCTAGTCCTCCAATCTTGATTTCCGGGCCATGCGGTTCAAATCTATACGCTTTCCCTCAACCAAATAAACCACCATTTCCGCCAGATTGGTGGCGTGGTCGCCAATCCTTTCGATATGACCGGAAACCAGCAGCAACGAAGTTGCCTGGGGAATGTTTTTAGGATCTTGCATCATATAAGACAGAAGTTCGCGAAAAATCTGGTCGTAGAGCTTGTCTATCTCCTCTTCCAGGGGAATAAGACTCATGGCCAGGTTTACATCATGATTAACAAAAGCGTTTAGAGCTTTTTCCAGCATCTTTTGCACAATAGCGGCCATACGGGGTATATCAATCAGGGGCTTAATATAAACCTGATCATAAAGAGCTATGGTCAGGTGAGCAATATCTTCGGCATGGTCGGCCATTCGCTCGATATCCACGATTATCCTCAAAGCCGTCCCTATAAGACGCAAATCACTGGCCATGGGTTGTTTCAATGCCAGGATTCCCAAAGATTTTTTCTCAATATCCATTTCCATCTGATCAATGAGATCATCATGGGCAATTACCTCCTGGGCCAATTCCAGGTTTTTCTCCACCAGGGATTTGACCGCCTTATACAATTGCTCTTCCAAAAGTCTTCCCATTTTAAGGATTTCCTCTTTTAGTTTTTCCATATCACAGGCCAGGGTTTCATTTAGCATTTTTCAAATCCTCTTTCGTTTTACTAAATCACTTAAAAAGCCATCAACATATGCTTGACTCCACTGCAAAAAACCCTTTTTGTTGCATAAGGGCTGCATGAATATACAAAAGTTTTTTCCGTCCTCCGTCCTATCCAAAGCGTCCGGTAATATAATCTTCAGTTTTGTTATGGCGGGGATTGAGAAATAATTCCTCCGTACGGTTGAACTCCAGCAGGCAACCGTCAAGGAAAAACCCGGTATAATCGGAAACTCTCGCTGCTTGCTGCATATTATGAGTTACTATCACTATAGTATAACGGGTTTTCAGAATAGCAATCAATTCTTCCAAACGGGCGGTGGAAATGGGGTCCAGAGCGGAGGCCGGCTCATCCATCAATATAACTTCGGGCTGCACCGCCAGCACCCGGGCAATAACCAAACGTTGCTGCTGCCCCCCTGACATCTGCCTGGCCGGAACATGCAGCCTGTCTTTGACTTCATCCCAGAGGTTGGCCGATTGCAGGCTCCGGCAGACTATTTCATCCAGCTCGCCGCGCCTCTTTATCCCATGAATTCGCGGTCCATAGGCTACATTTTCATAAATGGACATGGGGAAAACCGCCGGTTTCTGAAAAACCATCCCCACTTTTTTACGCAGTTCCACCACGTTTATTCCTTTTTCGTAAATAGCTGAATCGTCCAAAAAGACTTCACCACTGATACGGCTGCCCTCAATCAATTCATTTAAACGGTTTAAGGAGCGTAAAAAGCTGGACTTGCCGCAGCCTGAAGGGCCGATCAAAGCCGTTACCCGATTTTCTTCTATATCCATATTAATATTATATAGAGCCTGAAAATTGCCATAAAACAGGTTAAGTTCCCGGCTTTTCATCTTAACAGCCTTTTCCAATTCATTCACCTCCGAGTTACCCGCCGCTGTGAGATAAAAGGCTCATGCTCCGGTTGGCCAGGTAGTTTATAAATAGTACCAGAATAATTATTAAAAAGGCGGTTCCAAAAGCCCTTTCCATCGAAAGCCCTTCCATGGCCAGCATGTATAAATGTACGGACATGCTGCGGGCCGGATCTGCCGGACTTAAAGGCATGCCCAGGGAAGTGCCCGCAGTCAATAGAACCGCTGCGGTCTCTCCAATAGCCCGTCCCAGCGAGAGGATAATACCGGTCACGATACCGGGAACAGCCGCCGGTATAACGATTTTTCTAATCGTCTGCCACTTGCTGGCCCCCAGGGCCAGGCTGTTTTCCCGGTACTCCCGGGGCACACTCAGTATAGCTTCTTGCGCGGTTCTTGTTATAGTAGGCAAAACCATAATTGCCAGGGTCAGGCTTCCGGACCATATGGACCAGCCCAGCTTCAAATAAATTACAAAAAACACAAACCCGAAGAGGCCATACATAATCGAGGGTATGGCCGCCAGAGTTTCAGCGGTGAGCTTGACCAGGAAAGCAAAATAGCTTTCCTTATGGGCATATTCCTCCAGGTGAATAGCGGTGCCAACCCCCAGCGGCGTGGCAATGGCCAGAGACAAGACCGTAAGGTAGAGGGTTCCCACTATGGTGCTGGAAATCCCCCCCTCTTTGCCGGCTCGTTTGGGGGCCTGCATTATGAAATCCAGGTTAATCATAGCCAGGCCTTTATAAACAATGTAGCCCACGACTGCCAATAGAATCCCAACAATTATGAGAGCTGACAGACATAACAGGCAAGTCAACGCTTTTTCCCCCATCCTAGTTCCCGGCATAGCGTTTCCCCGCCCTTCTAATAGAATTAAGCACCAGGTTAAGCAAGAGAATGAAAATAAAGAGTATGGCACCGGTCGCAAATAAAGCTGCCTGGTGGTCGCCGGCAGCGTAGCCCATTTCCAGCACAATGTTGCTGGTCATAGTTCTCAGCGGCGCGAGCAGGTTATCCGGTATTATGGGAGCGTTCCCGGTTACCATCACCACAGCCATAGTTTCCCCAATGGCCCGGCCCATAGCCAAAACAACTGCGGTAATAATACCTGAACTGGCAGCCGGGAGGATAAGCCGACCAATGGTCTGGTAATGGCTGGCTCCGAGGGCCAGAGAGCTTTCTTTATATTCACGGGGTACTGCCTGTATAGCATCCTGCGAAATATTTATAATGGTAGGTAATATCATTATCCCCAAAATAACGGCTCCAGCCAAAACACTCATTCCGGTTCCTCCCAGATAATTGCGAATAAGCGGTACAATGATAACCAGGCCGAAAAAACCGTAAACTACTGAGGGAATACCCGCTAAAAGGTTGACCATGCAGGTCATTATTCTAATCAACGGCGGCGGAGCTATCTCGGCCATAAAAACTGCCGTTAAAAGCCCCAGTGGTACCGCCCAGACTAAAGATGCCAGGGTAAGCACCAGAGAACCGATAAACATGGCGCCAATGCCAAAGACTCCCTGGGTGGGCCTCCATTCCAAAGAAAACAGGAAATCCCCCAACCCCACTTTAGCAATTAGCGGAACCCCCCGGGAGAATATAAAAACGCTTATGAGCAGCAATGCCATAATGGATACAACTGCGCTGAGCATCAGGAGCTTTTCCACCAGGCTTTCGGAAATATATTCCGCTTTGCTTTTCCAGAGAAAGCCCCATCCCCTCTCCCATCTCCCGGTTTGAAGAAACTGCGATTTGCCCTCAAGATTGTTATGCTGTTTTGCTGCTATGATTTCTCCTCCAATTATGCCGTTCATTTAAATAAGCTCACCTGCTTCACCAAAATGTCGCTATTTTATGCTGATGGCGCCTTCATTGCCCAGTATGCTTTGACCTTCATCGCTGAGAACAAATTCAATAAAGGCATCGGCTATTTTATTGTCCGAAGCGGCCCGGGTTAAGTAAATAAAAGGCCGGGAGATTTTGTAGCTGCCGTTTTTGACATTGTCAACAGCCGGGAGAACTCCATCAATTTTCAGGGCCTTGACATCTTGATCGACTGCCGCCAGTGAAACGAAACCAATCGCATTCTTGTCGCCGGCAACTGTGGTTCTGACTGCTCCGGTGGAGTTTTGAATCAAGGACTTGGCGAAAATATCCTGCTTGTTCATGACAATCTCTTCGAAAGCTCCCCTGGTTCCGGAACCTTCTTCACGGCAGACTATGCTTATGGGAGTGTCAGCTCCGCCCAGTTCTTTCCAGTTAACGATGTTGCCCAGGTAAATGTTTCTCAGATCCTCCATTTTCAATTCATTGAGCTGGTTGGAGGGGTGAACCACAATAGCTATGGCATCCAGGGCTATGAGCGTTTCTTTTAAACCCGCCTTCTTTTCTTCATCCTTAAGTTTCCTCGAACTGGCACCTATATCGGCAGCTCCGCTGATGGCGGTTTCAATTCCCTGACTGGAGCCTCCGCCCTGAACATTAATCTTAACGCCCGGGGTTTTTTTCTGAAATTCTTCTGCTAATACTTCACTGAAAGGTTGGACTGAGGTTGAGCCCGCAATGGTTATGGACCCTTGGAGTTTGCCCTTTACCTCGTTCTTGACTCCGGATTCCGCTTCCGACTCGCTTTTACTGCAGGCGCTGGTAAAAACCAGGGCTAAAAGCAGCAATCCCAATATGAGAAAACTTCCTACCCTTCTCAACTTCTCTGAATACATTTTTTACATTCCTCCTTATTGAAGATATTGATGCACCAATTCTAACTTCCATGCTATCAGCATATTGTTAAGAATGGCCTTTACATAAAAT
>NZ_JAQVZX010000038.1 GCF_028707975.1 Syntrophomonas sp. | reverse complement strand
AAGACGAGTTCAATAAGGATTACAGCAAGGAAGAGAAGCTTTATTTGACGGTGGAAGGCAGTGGACCGGAAGGCAAAAACAAAAAGGCCACCCCCCGACTTATAATCAACAACTACTTCTATGGCGGCGAATATGCTGTAGCGGGAGAAGTCTTTTCTCTGTCCATGTCTTTGCTCAATACCAGCCAGGTTAAGATGCTAAATAACATCAAATTGAGCTTGAGTTCGGAGGAAAATATCTTTTCCCCGGTAAAAAGCAGCAACTCCATATTTATTGACAGTATTCCCGCAGCCGGTAGTATAACCCAAAGCATAGAGCTTAAACCCAAAGTGGATGCCGCCAACAAGACCTATAATATTACCGTTGACATCGAATATGAAGATGAAAAAGGCAATAAATATACGTCCAAGGAGTTAATCGGCATCCCGGTGGCTCAGCCGGTAAAGCTTATTTTTTCCGATATTGAAGCACCACCCCAGCTTTTTGCGGGTACAGCGGTGGGGATTTCGCTGGACTATTATAATACCGGTCGAGCCTTGATACGAAACCTGATAATAAGTACGGAGGGAGATTTCCAGATTCAAGATGGGACGGTATTCTTGGGCAATCTGGAAGCGGGAAAAAGTGATTACTATGATGTCACCATAACCCCCAGGAAAGAAGGCAAATTAACGGGGAAAGTGCTATTCGACTATGATGATGATACCGGCAGGCACTATCAGGGTGAAAAAGCCTTCGAGCTGGAGGTGATGAAAGCTGCTCCCCCGCCGACTGATATCCCTCCTCCCGGTATGGAGGAAGCCGATGCTGCCAAATGGAAGAAGCCGGTGATAATCGGCGCGGGGATACTTGTGGTGGCTATTTCCGCTGTTATTCTTCGCCGCCGGCAGCTCAGGAAGAAAGAGGAAGTGAGCCTGGATGAATAATTTTGATTTGTTCAAAATGAGTGTCGGCAGCCTTTTGCGCAGGAAACTCAGAACTATTCTTACCTTGCTCGGAGTGGTAATTGGAACTAGCTCCATTGTAGTAATGATTTCCCTGGGAATAGCTATGGATCTCAGTTTTAAAGAAAGCCTGAAACAAATGGGGAGCCTGAATGTGATCGAGGTATATCCCTCATATGACATGATGCCAGCGATGGGGTCGCGGGGGAGTGAGGGAGTTAAGCTGGATGACCAGGCAGTCAGAACCCTGGAACAGATCCCCGGGGTAGAGGCGGTTATGCCCAGTAAAAATGCCTATATGCGCATCAGCGCCGGTAAAATGGTGGGTGATGTGAGTCTTATCGGTATTAACCCGGAATTGATGGAAGCCTTTGATTTCAAACTACAGAAGGGGAGATTGTTGAGCGTTTCGGACAAGGATGCCATAGTATTTGGCCAGCGAGTGGCCTTTAATTTCCGTAATCCCAGGTCCCGGAATCAGGAATCCGTACATATAATGTTCGGCCCGGGTCCGGATATGCCGGAGGAACCTCCCCTGGATTTAATAAACGACAAGATGCTGTTAACCTGGGATATGAGCTACGGGGAAAGGCGAAGCAATAAACCCGACACAGACAGCGACTATACCCCGCCCCCGCCACGCAAGGTAAAGGGAGTGGGCATCCTGGAAGGCAGCTTTAGTGAAAAGGCTTACAGCGCCTATATCAACCTGAACACCCTGGAAGAATTGCTGGAAGAAGAAAACAAGGCTCGGCATGTGGACAAGAGCAAACAAAGAAAGGAAGATAAATACCAGAATATCAAGGTTAAGGTGAGCGATATACAACAGATGGAAAGCGTGCAGGAAAAAATAAAAGCCCTGGGTTTTCAAGCCCACAGCCTGTCGGATATGGTTAAATCCATGAAGGAAACATCGCGCAAGATGCAGGCTATACTAGGAGGTATCGGGGCCGTAAGTTTGCTGGTGGCGGCCATCGGCATAACCAATACCATGATTATGAGTATTTATGAAAGAACCCGGGAAATAGGGGTAATGAAAGTTTTGGGAGCCAGGCTTAGCGACATCAGGAACCTTTTCCTGCTGGAAGCGGCGATGATAGGATTGGGAGGTGGTTGCGTCGGCTTGCTCTTCAGCTATCTGGTCTCTTATATATTGAATCGGGTTACAGCTGGCTTTATGGGTAATATGGGAGGCAATATCGGCATCTCCGTAATCACCTGGGAACTGGGTCTCGCTGCTGTTGCCTTCGCCACCATGGTAGGTATTATTTCCGGTTATTCGCCGGCCCGGCGAGCCATGAAATTGAGTGCTCTGGAGGCCATCAGGACAGAATAAGGAAAAGACACAGACATAAACTAAACGCCAGTTTTATTAGCCCGCCATTGGCGGGTTTTTTATTCGACCCCATTTTTCTATATGCTTCGGTCGTATAAATAACAGGAAAAGTGATAGGGGAAGAAAGAAATAAAAGGCCGTTGTGTAAAGAGGCCTGGGGAATTAGGGAAGAAAACCCGAAGAGAATTCCTGAAATAGCGCTCTTTTAGGAGTTATATCCGGGTTTCCTGCTGATGGATTTAGTCCTGTGGGGGGGAAGTTATACGAAGCGCGTGGCGGCAATGTGGTAATCTTATATAAGAGATTTCCCATGGGCTTAGCGGGTCTGAATCTTAAGCCCAGGTTTAATGCCTGTACCATTTGCAGCAGGACTTACAAAAGACGCAGGAGTAAATCAATATGCCGATAACCGGGGTGTCAGAACTGGATAAACGCTTGAGACTGGTTTGGGAGAAATATACGGCTGGGCAGACAACCGCTATAGATGAGATATATGATGATATAATGCCATTTTGCCTGAAAGTTTGTTCCCGGGTATCAGGTAAATTCGTAAACCCTTATGATGAGGAAGCGAGCATAGCGCGCCTGGCTATTCTGGAGGCTATGGCCAGATATGAACCGGACAGAGGAAGTATTCTGCTGTTCCTGGCCCAGGTGGTTAAATCACGGGTGTTGGATCATAAACGCCGTGAAAAAAGATGGTACACGCTTCCGTTTTCCTTACTCAAGCAAGTGGAGAACCCGGTGGATCGACAAGCCGATGATGATCTGCTGGAGATATTGAATGATATGGACCGAAAGCAAGAGATAGAGCACTTGCAGCTTGTGCTGGGAGATTATGGAATAAGTTTTGCTGATCTGGTAGCAAGTAGCCCCAAACATCGAAAAACCAGAGAGGAAACCAGGCAAATTGCGCTATTGTTAGCTCAAACAGAGGAGTTAAGGCAAGACTTGCGTGAAAAAAAGATGCTGCCCATAAAGCAACTTATAGAATTGGGTCGATTCAAGCGGAAGACATTGGAACGCTACCGAAAATATATCATCGCCAGTGCCATTATATTAGCCGGCGATTTTCCCCATATTCAACCCTTTATTTTATCACGGGAATTATCCCGGGAAGGGATGGAAGAGCCCCCTTCTTCACTGAAAGTATAACGAGGTGAAATATGTCCTCCGCTAAGCGGTGGTTTTCTATAAACAAAACAGGCAGCGGGTTTTAATCCCCCGCCTCGTTGCAGCGCTGTGTTGAAACTGCTATGCAGTTTCTTCCGATGCTTAAAAGTGACTCTACTGCAAAAACCCCTTTTGTTCCGTTGCGCAAGGGTTGCATAAATATACAAAGCGAGCGTTGGCGGAGCATGGATGAAACACCCGGCGAAGGCGAGCGGCGAAAGGGGGCGAGCGACAGGACGTCGCGAGAGCGCCACTGACCAGGATGGGAGATTGGCGCGGTACCCCTTGATCCGCGAGACAAGCCGCAGGTGTTGCCCATGCGAAGCGCCCTGTCGGGCACAACTGATGCTCCCTTCGGTCGCTATTAAGGACGCTGGAGCGGTATATTTATGCAAGCTAATGCATATTTATAACTTTTTGCAGGGGAATCAAAAATAGCCCTGGGAAAATGCTTTAGGGAAAGGAAGAATAGGATGTCCGGTAAAAAAGGCATAGTAATGGAAAAGGGTGAAGGCTGGGTCATTGTCTTGTTGGACAATGGGGAATATAACAAGTTCTATACCCTGACTGATTGGGAAGTAGGGCAGTTGTATCGAAGGAAGACCCCAATCAAGATGCTGGCCGTAGCCGCCGTGTTTTTGCTGGTATTCCTGGCTACTCTGGACTTTTTCACCGTGCTAACCTATGCCCGCCTATCAACCGGGGTAGAATTGGGTTTCAACCGCTGGGATCGGGTGGTTAAAGTAAAAGCTCAGGATGAAAACGCCCAAGCAATAGTAGCCGGTCTGGATCTGAAGGGAGCAACGGTGGAAACGGCTGTGTCCGAGGTGCTCAAAAAATCGCTTAATGACAATAAAGGGTTGAGAGATAGTCAGGTTGCCGCCACTTATTCCCTGGAACTGAGGGGAAAGGTCCAGGATGAAGTTAGAGACAGGCTCTGGCAGAAGATGGATAGAGGAATAAATAAAGCCATAAAACAGCAGCAGGGACAGGAATATAGTTGGAAAGCGGTGGGGAAAAACAAGAAGATGCTTGTACCTCAGACCAAAGTATTACCACCGAAGTCCCATGGAATCACAGGTGAAACGCCGCAAACCGAGCCAGGATCCGGGGCCATAATGGAGAATAATGGCCAGGCAAAAAGTGAGACAAAAGGCAGGGCGAAAAGTGGGGTTAAAGCTAAAGCCCAAAATGAGGTAAAAAAAGATGAAATAATGGATGAAATAAAAGATGAAGCAAAAGATCGCGGAAATAAGCCGGAGGAGAAAAAGTATTCCGAGCCGGAGAAGAGGGAAGAAGGGATTCCCGCTTTTGCAGATAAAGAAAAGAACATAAAACCCGAGGGAACAACGGAGTCAGGTTTGGGGAAAAATAATTCGGCTGGCAGTGGTGGAACGACCCCTGAGGACAAGTATAGGGCTGAGGATAAAGACAAGGCCGAGGGTAAAAGTAAGGCTGAAGATAAGGACAAGGCAAAAGATAAAAATAAGGATATAAATGAGCATAAGGGCAAATACCGGGGCCGGAACCAGGAGCTTAAATCGCCCGGGATGAATGCTCCCAACCCTAATTCCTCAGCCAAGGAGCAGGGCCGAATACCGGAAATGGAGTCCATTAACAAGTAATATGCCGTGCTAAAGCCATAAGCCAGGCTCCTATTGCTTGAACCTCCACCTCCCAACGTTTCATTTGATGTTGGCATATAATCACAAAAGACGGTTTTGGGCTTGCTCTCGGGAGAGATATACCAGTACCGTCTTTTATACTATATTAGCATTTAAACTTTCTTAAACCCCCTCTAAGTTTGAGCTAAAGACTATACTGGAGGTTCAGGCTCCTAAAGCTTTTGACTGAGCTGGCGGAAGATTATATCCGCCAGGCCGGTGGAGTTGCTTTTACTTATTTCTTTAGCATATTCTTCAAAGAGCATGGATTCCCATAAATCAGTGGCATAGCTATGCCCGGTAAAATCTGATTTAGGGATGGTGTTGCGCATGGACTGCAGTATCTGGTTTAAGAAAACTGACTCCAGTTCCTGGCAGGACTTATAAAGTTTAGCCTGGTCCTTTTTGTTCACGGCATTCTCCAACTCCCGGGCAAATTTGCTGGCCTGGCTTTGTTCTTTATTTATATTTATTTGATTCTGCCCCAGGCCTATGCTTGTGGGCGAGGAAGCAGCATTATTATCTACTCGCATTCTAAATTTTCCTTTCTGAATCCCTGGCCTGCCATATTAGCGGCGCAGGTTGGCTGCTGTCTGCAGCATCTCATCTGAGGATATGATTACCTTGGAATTAATTTCATAGGCCCGCTGGGCGGTAATCAGGTTCACCATTTCCTCGACAATCTGCACATTGGACATTTCCAGGTAGCTCGCTTCCAGAGAAACACTCTTATCACTATCGGGCTGCCATTCTTCCGCTTCGCCCGAGTTGGGCGTGGCCCGGTAGAGGTTTTTGCCCACTTTATGCAAGCCTGCAGGATTAATAAATTTGAAAAGCTTGAGCTGTCCCGCATCCTCCGGCTTATCTTGCCCAGGCTTCATATAGCTTATCTTGCCATCAATGGCAATTTGAATATCATCGGCCCCCTCATCGAAAGTATCGGCTCCTTCCAGGAGATTGCCATCAGCGGTTACCAGTTGCCCATTAGCATCGATTTTAAAAGCGCCATCCCGGGTATAGAGAAGTTCGTCATTTCCTTCCACCTTCACCCCGAAAAAGGCTGTTCCGTTTATAGCTACATCCAACGGATTCTCGGTAGCCTGCAGGCTGCCGGTGTTGAAAATGGTGTTGATGGCGGCCGGTTTTACCCCGAGCCCCACCAGCAAACCAACCGGTTCATTCCGGTCCTCGTCCGCTGCCGGGCGCCGGATGGTCTGATAAAGCAGATCCTGGAATTCGAGCCGCTGTTTTTTAAAGCCTACGGTATTCACGTTGGCCATATTGTGTGACAGGGTGTCAATGTTGAGTTGCTGAGCGTACATGCCTGAGCTGGCAGTATAGAGAGACCGCATCATAAGCGCTATTCCTCCTAAAAATAAAATTAGGAAACACGGCACATCAATCGTTCTGTGCTGTGACGGGCCTCTCCAGGTGAGTCCAGCCCGTATGAAAATAAGTTTATCATTATTGTTATCGAACTGCAGGTAAAAAAACTTGAGTAGTTCTTGCAAATAATCGCTCTTTTCTGCTGCCTATGTCACAAGACAGGATAGAGAGCAACGGAAACATTTCCGGCTGTATTTCATATATTAGAATTGTACACAGTTGCTGACTATGCTGCAAAAACCCCTTTTTATGCACGCTAATGCAAATTTATAACTTTTTGCAGTGGAATCAGTTGCTAGATTGCTTGAGCAGTTGCTGATAAAACCTGCTAGCATAAAGTCTGCTCAGGCGGTTGCAGAAGCATATTTACTAAATCGAATAAACCAGCCGGGTTTTTCTGAGGAATCAGTATTATGTGGAGAGGTAAAAGTTTGAGAGAAATTCTTTCATCACGTTTTGTGCATTAAGAAAGGAATGGGTAAAAAGTCTGAAGGAAATTCCTTCATGATCTTTTGCGCTTCAAGAAAGGAATGGTTACAAAAATGATTAAAGTGTCGGATTTAAGAGCCCGGGATGTGGTAAACATCCTGGATGGCAAGAAGTTAGGCAACATTATTGACATAGACCTGGATCTGGACAACGGCAAGGTTACTTCCTTGATTTTGCCCGGGCGTAATCGCCGCTACAGTTTTTTTTCACGGCGGGAAGAATTATCGGTACCCTGGAACAAGATCGTCAGAATCGGTAGGGATGTTATCCTGGTGGAAATACCAGTAGCCAATGAGATTGACCCCTACCGGAGAGATTATCTGCTGGATGAAGAACATATGTGAAGACCAGTAATTCCAGACTTAAGCTTGAATTCTATCTTACTTTTGTTCATAATAAGGGCAGACTGGGACTTGGTCTTCAAGGGGTGATGGATAATGCGCTGTCCGTATTGCCAGGAGTTTGAAAGCCGGGTGGTTGATTCCCGCTCCGGTGATGATGGTTCCTTTATCCGCAGGCGGCGTGAGTGCTATGCCTGTAAGAGAAGGTTTACTACCTATGAAAGGCTGGAAGAAAGAGGCCTGTTGGTAATAAAAAAAGGTGGGAACCGGGAAGCATTTGACCGGAACAAATTACTTGATGGTATTGCCCGAGCCTGCGAAAAAAGGCCTGTGAGCATGGAAGAAATGGAGAATATGGTAGCCAGTATTGAAAGAGAATTAAGAGATCTTTATGAGCACGAGGTCAGTAGTCAGGCTATCGGTGAAATGGTTATGGACAGGTTGCAGAGCAGGGATGAAGTGGCTTATGTTCGTTTTGCTTCGGTATACCGACAATTTACTGACCTGAATAGTTTTATTAAGACCATTGACCAGCTTAAACAAAGATAGAAAAAAGAAATGCAGGAGATATTATTTTCCTGCATTTTCCGACTCCAGAAGGTCACGGGCCTCTTCTACCATTTCTTCAGGTACCGCTATTATCACTTCGGCCAATGGTCCGGTTGAAAAAGGGAGCTGAGGTATTTCGCGCCGTGATATTCTAACTGGGATGCCATAGAACTTGAGCATGCTTTCAATGACGATATCATCGGGAGGATAGACTTTACTGATGGTAATCCAGGATTTTATCTGCTTTCCGGATTGGCGTGGCAGGGGTTCAAGGCCTTGATCGTGGCTATCGCTGTCGGGAGTATCCATCATTAATGCACCTCCTTTTAACATTGTATGCTAAAATTATAAAATCAACAAACAGATCTAAGCGGGAAAAACTGTCTGTGTTGGGGATAGAGGTGTCAAGTGTGCAGAATGCTAAAATTTTGGTAGTAGATGACGAAACTCATATTGTTGAACTGGTAAAATTTAACCTGGAAAAAGAAGGATATCGGGTGGCGGTGGCCTATGATGGACAGAGTGCTTTGGAAATGGTTAGGGACGCCCCGCCTGATCTAATATTGCTGGACATAATGTTGCCCCAGATGGATGGTCTCGAGGTTTGCCGAACTTTGAAACAGAATTCAGAGTACAAGACTATTCCGATAATAATGCTTACCGCCAAAGGGGAGGAAATAGACACTATTCTAGGTCTGGAAATGGGGGCTGATGATTATATTAAGAAACCGTTCAGCCCCAGGGAGATGGTAGCGCGGGTCAAAGCCCGGCTCCGGGCTTTGCGTATTCTCAAGGCGGAAAAGGCCATGGGGAAAAAGGCCTATGTATTTAAGGAGTTGACGGTTGTTCCCGAAAAATATGAAGCTTTTATTGGCGAAGAAAAGCTGGAGTTGACTCCCAAAGAATTTGAGCTTTTACGGCTAATGGCATCGAATCAGGGCAAAGTTTTTACTCGGGAAATATTGCTGGAGAAGGTTTGGGGCTACGAGTTTTCGGGGGATACCCGCACGGTTGATGTTCATATCCGCCATTTAAGGCAAAAACTGGGAGATGATTCTACTTACCCAGATTATATTGAGACGGTCCGCGGTGTAGGATACCGTTTTGTAGAAGGACAGGCCAAGAGCTAGAAAGGTGAGTTAAAGGTGTTGGACATCGCTCAGGACAAGAGGATGATGCAGTCCATTTTGAGTTGTATGGTTGATGGGGTACTGGTACTCAATATTGATGCTTGCATTATTCATGCCAATAAAGCGGCTGAAAGCTTATTCCTGGTACGCGAGGGGGTGCTGCTGGGGAAGCGTTTGACCCAGATAAGCGAAAATCGGGAAATCAGTGATATGATTGACGAAGTGCTGGCAACCGGTAATGAAAGCTTTACGGAAACTACTATCAGCCCCAGCACTCTGATTTTTCGGGTTCATGCTGTTCCCAGGAAAGATCACAATGACAGAATTGAAGGTGCTATCGTAGTATTTCACGATGTTACCGATGCTAGAAATTTTGACCAGGTTAGATCAGCGTTTGTGGGTAATGTGTCCCATGAGCTCAGAACCCCTTTGACTTCTATTAAGGGTTTCGTGGAAACGCTTTTGGACGGTGCCATGGAAAATAGTGATACCTGCAGGCGTTTTCTATCTATTATCGATACCGAAACCAACCGTTTGACCCGTCTGATTGAGGATCTCTTAACTTTATCCTCGATTGAATCCCAGGAACGTATAGTATACTTGAAACCGGCTTGCCTTTTGCGTTCTATTCGCAATGTAATGAATATGTTTGGACCACAGATCAGTGAAAAATGCCTGCATGTTGAATTCATTTACCCGTATCCCATGCCCTTAATTCAAGCTGATGAGGACTTGCTGGGACAGGTATTTATCAATCTTCTGGATAATGCTATAAAATATACTCCCAGACAGGGGAAAATCGTAATCCAATGCCAACGGCGGGACAGCCGTATTATCACCACCGTAAAGGACAGCGGACTGGGGATTCCTCACGAGAGTTTGCCCCGGGTTTTCGAACGATTTTACCGGGTTGATAAAGCCCGCTCCCGACAGCAAGGGGGAACCGGTTTGGGTTTGTCCATAGTAAAACATATTGTGGAATCCCATGGAGGAGAAGTGTTTGTGGATAGTGAAATCGGCCAGGGCTCCACTTTCGGGGTAAGCTTCCTGGTAATATAGCTTTTTAAGCCCCTTAGTACGATAGCAGGAAAGTGAAAAGCAAACAAGAATAACATCCTCTCTTTGCTGACAGCAAGGCCGAAAATATGCTATTATCACATAAGGTCCTATATGATGCTTGCGGCTGAAGGGGTGACACGCTTTGCAAAAGATCAAATACAATTTAGAAGTTATAAAAAACAAGATAGAGCAGGCTGCGTTTAAGAGCGGCCGGAAAGCAAGTGAAGTTACCCTGGTAGCGGTCAGTAAAACAGTGGATATTGAGGCAGTTAAGCGGGCGCATAATATGGGAATAAATGATTTCGGGGAAAACCGGGTAAACGAATTATTGCTTAAAAGGGAAAGCCTGCCCGGTCTTAACTGGCACTTGATAGGGCGTTTACAAACCAATAAAGTCAAGGATATTGTGGGAAGAACCACTTTAATTCACTCTCTGGATCGCTGGAAGCTGGCTCAGGAATTGGACAAGAGGGGAATAGTATTGGGCGAGGAGGTGCCGGTTCTAATTCAGCTGAATGTTTCCGGGGAAGAGCAAAAGGCCGGTTTTGAGCCGGGGGAACTGCGGGAAGTGCTCGCCGCTGCTGAACAGTTCAAGGCTCTGCGCATTTACGGCTTGATGACCATGGCCCCACTGGATTCTGATCCGGAAAGAGCCCGGCCTATATTTAGAGAATTATTTCAACTCCGGCAAAAATTCTCCGATAGGAATTATAGGAATGTGAATCTGAAGTATTTATCCATGGGTATGTCCCAGGATTTTGCTGTGGCTATTGAGGAAGGCGCCAATCTGGTTCGGATTGGCAGTGCCCTGTTTCACTAAAGGAGATACGACAAGGAAACAGTATTTATGACTGTTGGCAGGTGACATCAAGGCTTAATGTAAAGGAGGCTTAAAAATGGGCGTAATGGATGGACTGTGGAGATGGTTGGGGGTGGAAAGAGAAGAGGTAAGAGAGGAGATTATCGAACTGCCGGCCTATAGTGAAGAAGGCCAGCGGGGTCCGACCAATGTTGTCAGCATACATAGCAACAAAACTTTTAAAGTGGTGGTATGCGAACCCGAAAGCTTTGATGAGGTCCAGGTATTGGCAGATCACTTGAAAAGCAGGAAACAGTTGATTTTGAATTTTGACAATACTCCTCCCGAGGTTTCCCAGCGGATTATTGATTTTATCAGTGGGACTACTTATTCACTGGAAGGTCATAGCCAGCAATTAGGAAAGAATATTTTTATCTTCACTCCCAGTAATGTGGAAATAGCCAAAGACCACCGTTCTCTCATGCGCAAGCATGGATTCGCCAATCCTTTCGGGGGTGAGAGATAGTGCCGCAAAGCCTGGGGCTGATTGGTTGTGGGAAAATGGCTTATGCCCTGATGAAGGGTATAGGGGGGGCTGAATTTCTGGGTTTTGATTCTCTACTGGTAAATGATGTCGACCCAGAAAGAGGAGTGCTGTTTCAAGAGGAATTTAATGCCGTTCCAACACAAGCCAGGGAAGTTTTGAAGTCCTGTAGTGTGATAATCCTGGCGGTAAAACCACAGCAGGTAAGGATGGTTCTGGATGCCAATCGGGCCTTATGGACTACGGAGCATCTTTTGATATCACTCGCTGCTGGCATTAAAACCGGGAGCTATGAGAATGAAATAGGCTTACATTTGCCGGTAGTAAGAGTAATGCCCAATACCCCCTGTCTGGTGGGACAGGGAGTAGCAGCCATTTCAGCCGGGCGCTACGCTACAGATAAGGATATTCAACTGGTTGCAAAAATGTTTGAGCAACTCGGTAGTAATGTTGTGGTGGAAGAAAAATATATGGATGCCATTACTGCTATTTCGGGAAGTGGTCCCGCCTATGTCTTTCTGGTGGTTGAGGCTCTCATGAATGCTGCTCTTCAGGTTGGACTGGATTTGAATCTGGCGCGCCAACTGGTAGTGAATACTATTAGGGGCAGCATGGAGATGATGGAACAAAGTGGGGAACATCCCGCCATTTTACGGGAACAGGTTTGTTCACCCGGAGGGACGACTATAGCGGGCGTACGCCAATTAGAAGAAAACGGATTACGCAAAGCATTTTTTCAAGCGGTTGAAAAGGCATACGAGAGATCGATCGAGTTGGGCCAAGATTAGTAAGAATAGGTTGTCGGTCGTCAGAAGGGTTAAGGGTTATTTACTACCCCATCTTACTGTATAATAACGCCTACTAACTCACTTTCCATCGGTAGTTGTGTCCCTGCGGGTACTCCTGGTGTTCCACCCTGCGGGTGTCACTATTAAGGTTGCGGTCATAGGGGGTTAGTAAGGTATTAAGACAGGGAGGAATCTGAGCATTGGCTATTTATCAGATTGTACAAATTATCAATATGGCCTTCAATGTGCTGGTATGGTTGATAATCGCTCGCTGTATTCTATCGTTCGTACGGCACAACCCCTACCAACCCCTGATTAAGTTTGTCTACGATGTTACTGAGCCGATTATGGCTCCCTTCCGCAGGCTTATTCCAGCTGCCGGTGGGCTTGATTTTTCTCCCATTATCGCTGTTCTGGCGGTAACTTTGATACAAAAAATAGTGGTTGAATTGCTCTATGTTTTATTGTAAAGGAGACTTTTGATGCCTGGCAATTATGTGGAACTGCTGGCTCCGGCGGGCAGGTGGGATGTCCTGGAGCAGGTAGCTGCAGCAGGCGCAGATGCGGTCTATCTGGGGGGCAAACGCTTCAATATGCGCATGTTGAAGCAAGACTATAATTTTTCCGATCAGGAACTGCGGAACGCAGTTGACTTTTTACACCAGCAAAATAAAAAAATCTATATTACCTTAAACAATCTTTATTATGATGCGGAACTGAACGAACTCCAGGATTATTTATTCTTCCTGCAGGATATCGCTGCTGACGCCTTAATAATTCAGGATATGGCCGTACTGGCCCTCTGCCGGGAACTGAAGCTGAAGCTGCCCTTGCACGCCAGTGTGCAGATGGGGATAGCCAATCTTCAAGCGGCTCATTTTCTGGAGGATCAGGGTTTTGACCGGGCCATACTAGCCAAGAACCTTACCCTGGATGAAATCAAGGAAATTCATGACGGCTCGAAACTAGCCCTTGAATTCTTCGCTTTTGGTGATCTTTGCATCGCTCATGCCGGGCAGTGTTATATGAGCAGTCTGGTAGCTGGGGAAAGTGGTAATCGAGGGCGCTGTTTGAAGCCCTGCCGCTGGCCCTACCGCCTGGAGGGGGCGGGACAGAGCGAACTTACAGCTTATTACCTGGCTCACAACGACCTTTGCCTTTACCCGCAGCTTCCAGCTTTACTGGCAGCCGGGGTAAGTTCCCTGAAAATAGAAGGGCGCATGCGTAGTGCGGAGTATTTAGCTCATATTATTGGGATATACCGCCAGGCCCTCGACAGGCTAACTGAAGACCCTGAAGCTTATGAGATGAATACGGAAGACTACCAGAAGCTAACAGAAAAACGTGTTCGGGATTTTTGCAACGGCAATCTTTTTGGCCGGGCAGGAATTGAGTCTATTGGACTGAGTGGAGAAAAAGAACCTTTTTTCCCAACCAGGGCCTTGAAATTAAAAAAATTAAGGGAGAATGAAGTCCCGGAGGAGCCAGAGTTTGGACTACCAAGGCAGCAGCCTTGCTGGAGCGTAAAAATCGGAGATATGGAGAGCCTGGAAGCAATGGCGGGCCTGGGAGTCAAGCGGGTTATACTGGAATATGCAGCGGAAAATCGCGTCCCCTCAGGCTGGAGGCCGGAGGCCATAAGGGCGGCTCTTTCCCTGCAGCTTGATCGTACGCAGATATGGGTGGAGACTCCCCGGATAGTTAGCCAGAGTGAATTTAGGAAAATGGAAGAGGACTTGCGAATCATAAGTCATCTTTCCGGCCTGGGTGGCTTTATTGTTAATGAACCGGGAAGCTTTAGCCTGCTCCGGTGCCTGGGACAGGCTGTTTGGGGTGGTCATGGCCTCAATACCAATAATTACCAGGCGGCGATCTTCTGGCGGAAACAGGGTATGAGTGGCATTAGTGCCTCGTTGGAATTGGAGTGGAGCAGGGTCAAATCTTTGCTCAGCCAGGTAGAGGAAACGGAACTGCTGGTTCATGGTCCTCTTGCGGGAATAATTACTGATTTGTGCCTCCCCCGGGGGGTACAGCCAGTTGCTGTTGGGGATGACGGTGAGGACTGTCCGCTCCACTGCTTGCAGGAGGATTATTATCTACTGGATGATTGGGGGCAAAAATACCGGGTACGGGCTGATGGCAGTTGCCGAAACCTGATATTTTATCCCTATGACCTGGCCCTTATTCAGCAACTTCCGGAACTGTTTATATCCGGACTCAAATATTTGCGGATTGACGGACAATATTATCCGACCGAGTTGCTGAAACAAACAGTAGGTCTTTACATGGAAACAGCTCAGGAGCTGCAGGCAGGGAAATGGAGCACTGAACAAGCCAACAGCTTGCTCAAACTCTTTCCTGCTGGGCTTGGCAGCTCGCCTTTGTTTGCTGAAAAAGATTAATGTACAACCTACTGCAAAAAGTTATTAATATTCACTGGCTTGTATAAATATACCGCTCGCAATCTTCGCATGGGCAACACCTGCGGCTTGTATCGCGGCTCAAGGGGTACCGCGCTAATCTCCCGTCCATGGGAGGCAACCTTAATAGTGACCATCCATGCTTCGCCAACGCTCGCTTTGTATATTTATGCAACCCTTATGCAACAAAAGGGGTTTTTGCAGCGGAGTCAACCCTTATGCAAGATTGGGATTTATGCAGTGAAGGCAAACTTTATTATTTTACAGTCAATTGAATCAGGGAGGCTTGCTTATGATTACCGCCATGGAAATACGCAACCAGCAATTCCCCAAGTCGCTGCGCGGCTTTAACCAGGATGAAGTAAAGAAATACCTTTTAAACCTGGCCCAGGATTATGAAAGCCTGTACAGTGAGAATGCCAGCCTTAAAGAAAAGATTCAAAACCTGGAATATGAACTGGGCAAATACCGCAAGCTGGAAGAGACCATGAACAACAGTCTCATACTAGCACAGCAGACTGCCGAAGACTTGAAATCCAGCGCCCGTAAAGAAGCCGATCTGATGCTGGAGGAATCTAAAAAACGCATTATTGAAGTTATGATGGTATACCAGGAAATAATAAAACGAATGAACATATTCAATGTAGAGTTAAAATCCCAGGTAAGTGCTGAATTAGAACTTCTGGAAAAGAACCAGAAAAAGGTTGAAGAGCTGTCTAATTTTTTTTATAGCAAGGATTTCAAAGAAGTAATGGAGAGTTTGGAAAAGGTAAACCTGAAGGAATAAGCCTATGAATAAGCCTTATATAAGAACAGAAAGAAATGGCGAATGGCTCCGCTTTGGAGTCAAGGTACAGCCACGCTCGTCACGCAATCAAATTGTGGGCGAGCATGAAGGCGATATAAAAATCAAAGTCATGGCTCCGCCGGTAGAGGGCGCGGCCAACCAGGCTCTGCAGAAGTTTCTGGCCGAGCTGTTCAAGTTGCCGAAAAAGGATATCCGCATCGTCCGGGGCGAGACCTCCCGCCATAAAATCGTAGAAATTCGAGGAATTAAAGCCGAAAACCTGCTCGCTTTCATATATCACGGGGACGGGAGCGACCGAGCCAGGTCGTGACACATAGTGGGTGGGATGCCCACCGGGTAAGGCCACTTCACTTCATCAAACATTGGCTTCCACCAGATTTTTGCTTTTTCGGGTAAGAATTGAGATTAGCATAGAGACTAAAATTAGTCCGGCGCCGAACATCGCCCGGCGGGACAGAATTTCCTGCGCCCAAAGGTAACCGGTCAAGGCCGCGAAAACTGGCTCAGTAGTTAAAACCACAGCAAAACGGGTAGGAGTACTGTATTTTTGCAGGTCATTTTGCAGCAGGAAGGCCAGGGAAGTTGCGAAAACGGCAGTAATAAAAAGAGCAGTCAAAAGGTTGGCGGAAAAATGCTCGGGCCACGGTTCACTAATGAGCCCAATCAGCATGGATACGATACCCACAAAGAAGATTTGCACCGCGGTTATAGCAATGGCATTATGCTGGTGTGAATAGCGGTCAACAAAGATAATGTGAAAAGCAAAGCCGAAGGCACAGATGAGCACCAGGAAATCACCATAAGCCAGTGAAAAAGAGTTGCGGGGGAAGGACAAGAAAAACAAGCCGGTGGCCGCCAGGATTACGGTAATTGTAGTACTGACAGTAGGCCGTTGACGGTAAAGCAGTGAAAAAATTATAGGAACCAGAACCACACTGATTCCGGTGATAAAACCAGCGTTGGTTGAGGTCGTATATTTTAAGCCAATGGTTTGAAAGACATAACCAATAAAGAGAAACAGGCCTAAAATACCCCCGGCTAGCAAGGTATGGCGATTGGTTTTTTTTATGCAGGGAAAAGACAAAAAGAGCAGTACTAAAAAAGCCAGCAAAAAACGCAGACCCAGGAAGAGAAAGGGGCCGATTTCCTGCAAGACGTTTTTTACTACCACAAATGTGCTGCCCCAGATAGCTGCTACTAACAGCATACTCACTTCCGCTTGCATACGTTTTTTTGCAGCTGACATAATCCAATACCCGCCTAACTTTTTTTACTGACCATAGCTCTCCGTGACAAGGGACGGCAGGAGCAATAGGGGCAAACCCGTGTACTGGCTCTCCACATTTTAACCAATAAGCTTAAATGAGTCAAAGAACCTTCTTTAACTCGTTTTGACTCCCCTGCAGCTCTTCCTTAAGCATATTTTAAGGAAAAGGCCGGAAAATTATAACGATAATATATCATGGGGACGGTCCTTCTGCTATATATCATAATATATCTGCGCAAATCAGCGTCCAATAACCCCCGGTTATACCCCTATTTTCATCGGTGGTTGTGGCCCCCGGCCATGGGGGGTCAGTAAGAAAAGAGAGGGGTTATTTCCTTTCCCTTCTGACGATACAAACAAGCGATTATAACTCACTTTTCATCAGTGGTTGTGCCCTTGCTTATGGGGTTAATACGGATAAAGTATGCAGAGCTATTGTCACCAGGGCTCTACACTGTATAATTAAATGAAGGGTCAGGAGGGTAGAATTGCAGCGTAGTATTGAGATAATCAAGCGCTTAAATAAGGAATATCCTAAGGCCGGCACTCTGCTCCAGCATAGCAGTCCCTTTCAATTTATGGTGGCGGTGGTTCTTTCTGCACAGAGCACTGATGAACAGGTAAACCGGGTTACAGCAGAGTTGTTTGCCGATTATGGTACCCCCGAAGCCCTGGCAGCAATCGACTTGTCTCTATTAGAAGAGAAGATTCGGGGAGTAGGTTTGTACCGGAACAAAGCCCGTCATCTCAAAAAGCTGGCTCAAATATTAGTGGAGCAGTACCGAGGAGAAGTACCTTCCGACTTTGATGAATTATTGAGCCTTCCGGGGGTGGGACGCAAGAGTGCCAATGTTATAAGGTCGGTAGCGTTTAAGAAACCCGGTCTGGGCGTAGATACCCATGTGCACCGGGTGGCCAACCGCCTGGGCTTGGTGAACAGCAAGCTCCCTGAGCAGACGGAAAAAGCCTTGAAAGAGCAAATACCGGAAAAATGCTGGAGCGAAGCCCATCACCTTTTGATATTCCATGGGCGTCGGATTTGCCGGGCCCGCAAGCCGCAGTGCAATAATTGCGTATTAGAGGGGCTCTGTGAGAAAAAAATGGAAAAGTAAGAGGTGGGAAAAGTTTTTTAATTAAAGCCTTGATGTTACTGCAAAAAGTTATAAATATGCATTAGCGTGCATAAAAAGGAGTTTTTGCAGCAGAGTCAATCCTTATGATATATTAGAAGAACCGTCCCCATGATATATTCCGAAAATGGCGGCAGAAGTTGTCTTGCTTGCAGCTATATGCTAAAATTAAAAAGATTTTTAGAGATAACAGGCAAATCTGCACTTTGGGATACCTTTCACCCCCCGGGAGAGAGGTATTTTGTTTAAGTAGCGAAAGAAAACTCATGAAGCATTTTTAACGAGAGCGCTGCAATGAGGCGGGGGATTAGAGCCTGCCGCCTGTTTTGTTAATAGGAACCCGGCCGCTTAAAGAAGCGGGGGACATATTTCACCTCGTTATAAAATTCAAACAGTAAGGTGGTAATTCGGATGGCTAAAGGTAAGTATGACGGAACCTTGAATCTTCCCCAAACCGGTTTTCCCATGAGGGCCAACCTGCCTCAGAGAGAGCCGGAGATACTGAAGTTCTGGGATGAGATTGACATATACCGGCGCATACAGGAGAAAAACGCAGGTAGACCCCAGTTTATTCTGCATGACGGTCCGCCGTATGCCAATGGGGACATTCACCTGGGACATACCCTTAATAAAGTTTTGAAAGATATTATTGTCAAATACCGCTCCATGAGCGGTTACGACTCCCCCTATATCCCGGGATGGGATACGCATGGCCTGCCTATCGAGCAGCAGGCCATAAAGAACCTGGGTATTGACCGGCATAAGACTGATGTGGTGGAGTTCCGCGAACACTGCCGCGACTATGCCCTTAAATATGTGGAAATACAGAAAGAACAATTTAAACGACTGGGTGTACGCGGAGATTGGGAAGACCCCTACCTCACCCTGAGTCCAGGCTTTGAAGCCATACAAATTAAGGTTTTTGGAGAGATGGCCAAAAAAGGCTTCATTTACAAAGGTTTGAAGCCCGTATACTGGTGTGGGGACTGTGAAACGGCCCTGGCCGAGGCGGAAGTTGAATACAATGAAAAGGTCTCCCCCTCCATTTATGTCAAGTTTCCGGTAAAGGATGGTAGGGGAGTTTTACCCGAAGATGCTTTTATTGTCATCTGGACCACCACCCCCTGGACCCTGCCGGCCAACACGGGGATTTGCCTGCACCCGGGCTTTGACTATGTTTTACTGGAAGTAAAAGGAGAAAAATACCTCCTGGCCCAGGGATTGCTAGAAGCAGTGGCCGGAGAGCTGGTCTGGGATAACTATCAGATTCTGGACAAATTTAAAGGGAAAGAGCTGGAACGGGTTTTATGCCGCCATCCTTTCTTTGCCCGCGATTC
>NZ_JAQVZX010000037.1 GCF_028707975.1 Syntrophomonas sp. | reverse complement strand
TAATTGAACCAGACATTCTGCGAACCGTAAACTGCCGCCAATTTGTCCTTCAAATCCCGGCTGGGAGAAACATTGAGAGCCTCGTTCAAGACCAGCATCCGGCGCCCCGGCAAGTGCAAAAAGACTTCAATATCACCCGGGTATTTATGCAAAAGGCTTAGCAGCTTATTTCTGTCCATTTCTCCATGGTCATCCCCGGCCAGGCGGAGATGCATTTCCCGTACCCTCTCCGGTATGGGGCCGGTTTTCCGCAAGGCGATTTTAGGCTGTTCCTCACGCCGGTCGAAGTAACCTTCTACAATTACTACCCTATCCGCCTCCAGACGGTCGCCATTCTTCCGGTAGGCCGATGGGAAGACCAGCACTTCAATCCTCCCCCCCAGATCCTCCAGAAAAAAGCGGGCATAACTTTCCCCCTTGCGGCTGACCCGGCGGCTTAAATTGACCACTATTCCCGCCACGCGAACATAGGATTCTTCTTCCCAATTATTTATGTCTTCCAGACAGTGGGTGCTGAGCAGGGGTAAAAGACCGCGAAATTCATCCAGTGGACTCTCGGAAACGAAAAAGCCCAATACCTCTTTCTCTTTTAACAGCCGCTCCCGGGCCTCAAATTCGCCCTTCACCTTCACCACCGGTTCTTCGACCAGTTCTATTTCATCCCCAAAAAGAGAACCCTGTTGGCTGCATTCATTTTGTTTTATCGCCAAAGAGAGGTTGATACACTCTTCCATAGTAGACAAAGCCCCTTTACGGCTTAAGCCCAGCGAATCAAAACAACCGCCCAGTATAAGGTTTTCCAGCATACGCTTGTTAAGTTGCCCTAAATCCACCCGGCGGCAGAAGTCAAAAAGGGAGGCAAACGGCCCCTGTTTTCTCGCCTCGACAATGTTTTTTACGGCGTTCTGTCCCACATTTTTTATGGCCCCCAGACCGAAGCGAATGGCATTCCGGGCTACGGTAAAGTTCTCATAACTCTCATTAACATCCGGGGCCAGCACCTCTATCCCCAGCCTCCGACATTCTTTAATATAAGAAACTACTTTATCCTGATTATCTATTACACTGCTCAAAAAAGCACAGAGGTATTCCACCGGAAAATGGGCTTTTAGGTAAGCGGTCTGGTAGGAAATCAAAGCATAGGCAGCCGAGTGGCTTTTGTTGAAACCGTAACCGGCGAAGCTTTCCATAAGGTCAAAGAGATGGCTGGCGGTGGCCAGGGCAATCCCTTTACGGGTTGCTCCGGCTATGAATTTATCCCGCTGGGCCATCAATTCCTCCGCTTTCTTTTTGCCCATGGCCCGCCGCAAAACATCGGCTTCACCCATAGTAAAGCTGGCCAGCTCACTGGCCACCCGCATCACCTGCTCCTGGTAGAGAATAACCCCATAAGTCTCCTTCAGTATATCCTCCAGCAAAGGATCGATATACTCTATCTCCTGGCGGCCGTTTTTTCGATTAATAAAATCTTCCACCATGCCGCTGCCCAGAGGACCAGGGCGGTAAAGCGCTATTATCGCAATAATATCCTCGAAGCGGTCAGGTTTCATCTCGCAGAGCAGGCGGCGCAAGCCATTGCTCTCCAATTGAAAGACCCCGGCCGTATCACCGGCGGAAAGCAGTTTATAAACCGCCTCATCATCCAGGGGAATGGTGGAAATATCAATCTCCTCACCCCGGGTCTTCTTTATTATCCCCAAAGCCCGATCTATTACGGTAAGGGTACGCAAACCCAGTATATCCATTTTCAGAAGTCCGATATCCTCCACGGTCTCCTTGGTAAACTGGGTAAGCACATGGCCTTCCGGGGTTTTTTGCAGAGGAAGGATATCACTTAACGCCTGCTTGCCGATAACCACTCCGGCGGCATGAATCGATGCGTGACGCGGCATACCTTCGATAGCCCGGGCAATATCCAGTATGTTGCGGGTATTGTAATCACTCTGGTAAGCCGCAAAAAGATCCGGCGAAATCTCCAGGGCCCGTTCTATGCTTACCCCCAGTTCAGCCGGCACCATTTTAGCTATACGGTCGACCTGCCCGTAAGGTACATCCAGGGCTCGCCCCACATCGCGAATAGCAGCCCGGGCAGCCATAGTTCCGAAAGTGATGATCTGAGCCACCCGGTCAGCCCCGTATTTGCTTATGATGTATTCTATTACCCGATCCCGCTTCTCAAAACAAAAATCAATATCGATATCCGGCATGCTCACCCTCTCCGGGTTGAGAAAGCGTTCAAAAAGCAGGTCATAACGCAAAGGATCAATAGTGGTAATATCCAGTACATAAGAAACCAGGCTTCCTGCGGCTGATCCCCTTCCCGGCCCCACCGGAATCCCGTTTTGCCGGGACCAGTTGACCAGATCCTGTACTATAAGGAAATAGGCGGCAAAGCCCATTTCGTTTATCACCCTTAACTCGTATTCCAGGCGCTCCATTATCTTCTCCTCGGGATGCGGGTATTTGCGCCGGAACTTATCGTGTACCATTTCACTCAGGAAAGACTCCGCGCTATGATTAAGCGGCAGATCAAACGCGGGCAAATGGTATTCGCCAAAAGTAAAATCAAGATTACACTCGCTGGCAATCTTTAGCGTGTTCTCCAGTGCCTCCGGGCAATCCGGGAAAAGAGCGGCCATTTCTTCCCTGCTCTTCAGATAAAATTCACTGCCGGAAAAGCGCAGACGCTTCTCATCGTTTACCACTGAGCCGGTTTGAATGCATAAAAGCACATCATGCACCTGGGCGTCATTTTTCTTAAGGTAATGGCAGTCATTGCTGGCTGCCAGTGGAATATCATGTTCCCGGCTGATACGAAGCAGACCGGGCAAGCTTTCCTTTTCCTCTTTTAAACCATGATCCTGTAATTCCAGGTAAAAGTTGTCCGGGCCAAATAATTCCTGGTAATAAAGGGCTTTTTCCCGAGCTCCCTGGTAATTTCCGGCCTGGAGCAAGCGGGGTATCTCCCCGGCCACACAGCCGGAGAGGGCTATTAAACCCTCATGGTACTTTTCCAAGAGCTCCTGATCCACTCGGGGTTTGTAATAAAAACCTTCCAGGAAAGCCCGGCTCACCATTTGCACCAGGTTTCTGTAACCCAGCTCATTCTTGCATAGCAATAGCAGGTGACAAAGATTGTCATCGATATGGGCTTCTTTGTCCAGGCGGCTGCGTGGAGCCACATAGAGCTCACAACCGATCAAGGGCTTGATTCCCCTTTTGCGGGCCTCGCGGTAAAAGTCTATTACCCCGTAGAGAACCCCATGGTCGGTTATGGCCACTGCCGGCATCTCCAGTTCCACGGCCCGGTTTACCAGATCCTTGATGCGACAGGCTCCATCCAGAAGACTGTATTCGGAATGATTATGTAAATGAACAAATTTATCCGGCATATTTCATCATCCTGTTTCCTATATTTCACGCGCAACCCGGCAGGGCGAACCTCCGGTAATCCGCATCAATTCCTCGTAGGATATGGGAAGAGCGGTATTGGCAGTCCCTGCCGCCGCATAAACTACATCATAGCGCTTAAGGCTTTCATCGAGGAAAATGGGAATCGGGTTCGGCAAGGCAAAAGGACAGACACCCCCGACATTGAAGCCGGTAACCGCCAGTACCTCTTCAGCGTTCGCCATTCTGGGCCTGCTCCCCAGCAGTTGCTTGATGGCTTTGTTATCCATCTTTACATCTCCCGCCGCCACTATCATAAAATATTTATCTCCATTGCTTTTAAATAAAATCGATTTGGCAATCTGCCCCACTTCCGTACCCAGAGCCTGGGCCGCCAGAGGAGCCGTACTGGTGTCTTCCTCCAGTATAATGATTTTTAATTCCGGATTTCTCTCACTTAGATAGATTCTTACTCTTTCAATCTCATCCATTGCTACTACTCCTTTTCCCTGGCTTGTCTTTCTATTATACCTTATAAAGACTTAATCTTTGCCTCCTTAAGAAAGCAAAAAAGGGTGGTCTTCCACCCTGAATGTGAGCACAACTCCTTCCGCTTAGTCGACCAGCATAAAGGGAAAACGCTCTGGGAGCTCGGTATCGGTTCCTTATCTACCGCTCCACTATGCCCTCCCTCAGTCTTTTACTCATAAGCCCCCCTACCCGGCCACAGGTGGCATTGCTGAGGGAATCCCAGCCTTCTTTCTCCACCTGCTCCCATATACCCAGTTCTTTGGCAATCTCTATTTTTAACAAATCCTTCTCACTCAAGACCTTTTTCTTTTTCTTCTTTTTAGTAGAAATAATTACACCTCCTGATAGTGCCCGGCACTTGAGTTATTGTCGCAACGCATGGGGGGGCCTACCTCTATCATCTCCCGTTGGAACTAAGAATACTCAGATTTTTTCCATGAAAGAGAACAAATCACTGAGTTTTCCCCGCCAATCCGGTCTTAATCCAGCCCCCTGGTCAATCAGCATATCCTCCACCAGGAATGTTTTCATACCAATCTTGCCGGCAGGCAGGTCTTCTCCCACATCATTGCCGACCATCAGGCATTCTTCAGGCTTTATCCCGATCACCTCGGCAACTTCCTGATAATACTCCTGGTGGGGCTTGCAAAAATGCATGATCTCGTAAGAGGTAATCAAATCATAATCAAAATGGCCCACCCCGGCCCAGTTAATGCGCTGCTGCAGAGCAGTCAAGGGAAATACCGCATTGGTAGCAATCACTATCTTCAAATCCTGGTCAAATAATTTTTCCATCATTTCCGGAACCCCGGCAAAGGGCTTACAATAAGGCTCTAGAAAAGGGAACTCCCGTTCATAAAAGCGCTCAAAAAACTCTCGAAAATCCTTCTCCGGGTATCTCCAGTTAGAAAAGAAATCCCGCATGAAGATTTCTTCATTGCTATACTCAGGGTTACGATCAGAAATCATTACCCCGGTAGATTTAAAGACCTGTTCCACCAATCCCGTAGTGTCGCTATAGCCTGCTTCAGCCGCCATCTTTTGCATCCTGGCAAAATACTTTTGCAGGAAATACGCCATGTCAATATTTAACAAGGTTCCATCCAAATCAAATAAAACTGCCTTAAACATAATTCCCGAATTGGCCTCCTTCCCAAAAGCCTGTGGTCAAGGCAATCATTTCTACTTAAAAAGCATTAACTGCCGTCTTTATAATGTCCATACTATTTACAAAGTAAGCCAGTCGAACGGCTTCCCTGATTTCCTCTTCCGCAGCACCGGCTTCCCGCGCCTGCCTGGATAATACCTTCACCCCCTCGGCAGCTCCCTTTAATACATCCAGAGCTAGAAGTATCAGACACCTGGTTTTGGCATCAAGCAGCTCCGTATTTACTGCCCCGTTAAGGCTCCCCTCCAGCAATGCAAAATACTCCGGGTCTTTTTCTTTGTACTGTTGCACAAACCACGGCAAACCAGTAGTCATAATAAATTCCCTCCTCATAGCAATTATCCCGTTCAGTATCAATTTTAACATAGTGTAATTCTCCGCGTCAGTAGCCCAGGTAAAACCAGGGATTGACAGGGGAGTTTAGTAAAAAGTGCGCGGTACGAGTTTATTGGTCGTCAGAAGGGGGGAGGGGGTTATTTACTACCCCATCTTACTCTATAACAAGCACCTGTTAACTCACTTTTCATCGCTGGTTGCGTCCTCTGGGCATGGGGAATTACTTATTTGACTCTACTGCGAAAAGTTATAAATATGCATTAGCTTGCATAAAAAGGGGTTTTTGCATCAGAGTCCCTATTTAAAATTTTTAGTTACAAAAGAAGGACTTTCTGGTAATATATAGAAAGAATATCTTGGAGAAAAATCAAAGGAGGCTATCTGATGTTTTTTACCTTCTTGAATAAAGAAAAAGCCAACTACCTGGATATTTCCGTACTAATCAAATTTTCTCCCCGGG
Organism: Syntrophomonas sp.; assembly: GCF_028707975.1. Lineage (GTDB taxonomy): Bacteria > Bacillota > Syntrophomonadia > Syntrophomonadales > Syntrophomonadaceae > Syntrophomonas. Next base: position 13,323 of record NZ_JAQVZX010000037.1, on the reverse strand, counting down.
AAGTACTTTTTTATTATTATGATTCCATAATAATAATACCCTGGGAAAGCTACTGGAAAATCAAAGAATTGGCCGCTGCTTCCGGCAAAGCGGGAAGCCCCAGTAAAGAGTGGTTGGAGCTCTTTGAGCAGGATCTGAATGCTACTGCTGATCTTAGTAGTTTAAATGACAATGAATTCATCGAATCTATCGGCCCTTATTATTATCTGGCCAGCAATACCCGTTTCTATTTTGATAAAAGCGGCCTAAGTCCAACAGATATGGTCAGCAGTGAAAATCTAGCTAGTATAACCGCCCTGGAGGCTATTCTGCCATTGAATAAGGAGATTCAGATTCATTGTAAATCTAAAAAGGGGAAACGAAAAACGACTAAAACCAAGGAAGAACTTTTAAAAGACATCAACTTATGCCTTAGCTCCTTACGAGAAATAGAACGGCTTAACAAGCAAATCAATTATTGGGAAAAGATACTGGAACAGCGCCATTTCCTGGGGGAAAGAGAAGATTTACTTCCCGCAGAGCCGGATAATTTGCCCCAAAAACCGGAGAAGCCCGTGGAAATAGAATCTTCTGACAATGTATTGCTTTTCAGTCGTTTGCTGTCCCGCCAAAAGAAACAGCATAATCTTGATATGAATCATTATAATCATGAAGTAAAAGTCTATTTCATTCGTTATCGTGAATATGAAAAGGCTTGTGACCGCTACAAGGATGCTCTGGAAAAATGGCCTGAAGAACGTAATCTTTTTATCGACAATTGCCTGAATGATATCAAAAAAGCTGAAGAAAAACTGAATACTGCCAGGCAAAACCGACAAACTTACAGTGAGGTAATTCAAAAGTCTATTGTGCACTCGGCTTATCAGGACACTAGAACCTTGGAGCTATTCAAATATTATTTGAAAACCGGGCGTGCTAATGAGCTCCAGGATTGCATGAATATTTATGAAGAAGAAAGAAACTGGACGGAAATAAAGGCTAGCCAGGAAAGAATAGAAAACACCATACATTTTTTACAAAGCGCCAACCCTGATACCCGTTTTGCCGATGAACATATTAACCTCTTCCTTAGCCATTTCCATGAGAAAACAGGGGAGTTGGTAAAAGTCGGCGGATAGCTCAAGCAAAGTTCAGCCTCAACCATATAAAGGATATTCCTTTTTTAGGAATAACTTGTATAGCAGCATTCCGGCCAGGAAACCACCGATATGCGCCCAGAAGGCTATCGCTCCACAGGCATCAGCAAAGAAAATACTGGCGGTTCCGCACCAGATTTGGGATAAAGCCCAAAAGCCCAGATAAATCCAGGCGGGCAGATTAAAAAGAAAGAAAGGCGGTATAAAAGTTAGAACCTTGGCTTTTTTAAATAGTAAGAAGTACGCTCCCATGACTCCAGCCACTGCTCCGGAAGCTCCAACCACAGGTTCGCTGGAAAGTGGATTAATAAAGTAATGAGTGAAGGCGGCAAGTATCCCACAGCTCAAGTAAAATAAAATGAAATGTCCCCTCCCCATTCTATCTTCCAGGTTATCGCCGAAAAGCCACAGTATCCACATATTGCCGATTACATGCATCCAGCTGCCATGGAGAAACATAGAAGTCAAAAAGGGTAGATAAGCCAGAAGAGGAACCTGGCCTTGACTATAGTAAACCGGGGTTAGTCCAAATACAGAAAATATCTCTGCCATTCCCTCCAGTCCCAGGGAGCTTTCGTAAAAAAAAACAAGCAGATTCAAAGCAATAATAGTTACAGTTATTAATGGGAAGCTGTTGCTGGGGGTACTGTCTCTGAGTGGAATCATTCTGTGGTACCTCCCTATAGTTTGGTCGGATAATACAAAAAGTGAGGGGTTAAGGTTTTTCCCTTCTACATCTCACTGTTCAAGCACAACTAAGACTCCACCGCAAAAAACCCTTTTTGTCGCATAAGGGTTGCATGAATATACAAAGCGAGCGTTGGCGAAGGTGAAAGCGGGCGGTATATTTATGCGCACTAAAGCGTATTTATTACTTTTTGCAGTGACATCAATAATTAATTTTCATCAGTGGTTAATACACATTTCTAAGCAGAACCTGCCCTGACCTCAGTCTGATTCTGAGTCAAAAGCAGGATATCAATGGCCATGTAAGTACAATAGCGCATATATTCAAGCTCTCTTCCATTTTCCAGATTTCGGGGTAAGGCTTTGAAGGGATGAATATATTTATTTCTTATCTGGTGAATGGCCAGCAAGATTCCTACCAGACAAAATCTGCTATCGCTATTATCAAACTCATCATCAATCAAATCAATAAACAAAGCCCAGGCTGCCTGATTTAGATTCTCCGGCCTTTGTTTAAGGTAAGGATTGTTACAGTAGTCATAAAATGATCGTGGGAAAAGATCAGTAATATATTGAACTAACTCCATATTCTTGCTTTCCAGAACTTGCCTGACTTTTTGAAACAGCTTTTCATATTCATCTGAACCGCTTCGTATATTAATAGACTTCCGCCTTTTAAGTCCCTCTTCACTGATTCTAATGTTTCTCCTAACCAAATAATCCACCGGCTCGATAAACATAAGCAAGGGATAAACTCCATCCCGAATAACTTCACTCAATTTTTCCCCCGAATATAACTGATAGATCAATTCAGCATCAATAAGTAGTTTGGTGAAAACACTATTAACATTGTTTTGAATCCCCGCCTCAAATGAAGGAATCTCTTCTCCCAAAAATTTGACTATATATTCAATTACATCTTCCTCCACATTTTGATTGATCTGTTCTCTAAGCGCAAGCAATTGATTCTCAATTTCTCCCCAGCGTTTCTCCACCAGTATATCCTGCCAGGCCAATGTAAGCATAACTTCTTCGGCCTGATCTTTTAGTTTAGTGATTTTTATGCAACACTGGTTCAGACGCTTTTGCAGGATGAGATCCTCATTTTCAGATTCATCCAGAAGACGGCTCAGGATTTGATGCATTTCACTAAAACTGTTCATTAATTGCATAGTATAATTCTGCATTTTCCCCACCACATCAGCGGAAATATCCTCCATATCCCGAATAATGGCGTCCTGGAATGCCATTGCTCGAGTTTCCAAGGATTTTTCTAAATTCATAGCAAACTGTTCACCCAGCTTATTGACATTAAAATATTCTTCTACATTGAATTCTGCTTCTTTCTCTAATTCCTCCCGATTTCTAATCTGAGCCAACAGTAGTTTGTTAACATAATCATAAAAGATATCCTTTTCTTTAAACACTGTTCTTTTTATATCTTCCAGTTTCTCCTTTAGGTAATGATCCATTTCTTCCAAAGTGATTTCTTGGATGTTCTTAATGTCCTTTAGCAAAGATGAGATAATTCCAATGTTATTTTGGAGCATCTTTATCAGTTTGGCTTTTTCCTCACTGAGAGAAGTAATCAGGGGCGGAAGGGAACCTATCTCAAGCATCATCTCTTCTGACCTGTCGATAAAGGCATCTTTTTCTTCCCACAACCAGGACAAGCTCCGGGAAAAATCCTGAAAAATAGAATCTGCCAATGGCTTTGAGAAGCCTTGGATTTCCTGGTCAAATATCTCTTCTCCCATAAGTTTGACTCCTTGCATTAACTCGTAAGCTTCTTTACACTCAACTGGTTCCTGCAGTAGTCTTTCCTTAATTCCCCAGGATTTTAGTATTTTTATCCCGGTAAAGGCCAGCAGTAAAAAGATAAATAAGAGCCCAAACGAAAAACCCGATAGAAAAGCTATAAAGGTAAAAAGGTTTAATAGAACCAAAACCCATACCAGAATACACATATTATTTTGCTCACTAACACCGGCTTTTAGTCTCTCCAAGGAAATCAAATTTTCATCTCCCAGCATTATGCAAATAGTCTCTTAATCCCTTTGTTTCTTCATTTTCCGCAGACCCCCGTGTCGTTCCGAATCAGGCGCAACAACCATAATAGCGACTGCAAGGCATTGTAAGGGCGGTCTTCGAGCGCCCGCTTTCCCCTTCGCCAGCGTTTTGTATATTCATGCAACCCTTATGCAACAAAAAGGTTTTTTTGCAGTGGAGTCAATGGTTTATAATAGTATCGGTAAATCCTCTTGAAAAACTTAATAAACTCATTCATGACCACCAGTACTTTTATTTAATGCATTTCTGCATTTTTGTTATATACTTTTCTTCGTATTACCCATTTTCATAAATTATTTAATGTCATAATCTATGCAAATACACTTTTTATCTCTAATATAACCTATATTCTGCAATTTTTCTTAATCAACCAATCCGATTGCAGGATATTATCACCACTTTAAGCAGATTGCTTCTCAATGCATTTAAGCATTATTTTATGTGCCATTTTGCATTATGAGGGCACATATTCCATTTTTCGCTCATCTAAAAACCAGTACTTTCCCGTATTACCGGGCTTCGTTTTGTCTCTTTGTTTAATTATTTATGGCATGCTTATTGCTACTAAATTAAGGTGAACGGGAAAGTACTATCATGTTTCGATTCCCCCCTTATATCATTAACATGTGTAGCGCTGCTGTTCTGTGATGTTAATGTCATACGGATTCTTTGGATAAGGTTTTAGTAGGGATTATTCATCACGGAACAGTAGCTTCCCCCCCTTTTTTTTAATCGTAATAGAGAAAACAATTATATGCATTTCTATAAAAACACAATCGCCGTACCTTTAGCTGGCACTGGAAAGGAGAGTGATAGGATAGCCTATAAGCAAAAGCAAGATAGATAAAACAGCATCATAATAGAATTTGCAAAAATGTTTCTTCCTTATTATATATTATGATTCAAGCCCATCTTGCTTATAAATTGTCCAATTTTTAGCGTTTGGAAAGGAGATATGTTTAAAGATGGCGAGAGAAGTAGTACTGGTTGGAGCCTGTCGTACCCCGGTGGGTACATTCGGAGGCGCCATAAAAGATGTAGGAGCTGCCGACCTGGGGGCCCTGGTTATGGGAGAATCCATAAAAAGAGCTGGGATCAAGGCTGAGCAGATTGATGAAGTAATATTCGGTTGCGTCCTGCAGGCCGGCCTGGGACAAAATGTTGCCCGGCAGTGCATGATCAAAGCCGGAATTCCCAAGGAAGTAACCGCCTTTACCATTAATAAGGTTTGCGGTTCCGGATTGAGAGCTGTCAGCCTGGCAACCCAGATTATCAAAGCCGGGGATGCCGACATTATTATGGCCGGCGGAACCGAAAACATGGACAAAGCTCCCTTTTTACTGCCCAATGCTCGCTGGGGATACAGAATGAGCATGCCCAAGGGAGAGCTTATCGATGAGATGGTATTCGGCGGCTTATTTGATATTTTCAACGGCTACCACATGGGAATAACCGCTGAGAATGTAAATGATATGTATGGCATTACCCGGGAAGAGCAGGATGCTTTCGGCTTCCGCAGTCAGGAACTGGCTGCAAAAGCCATTGAATCCGGGCGTTTCAAAGACGAAATAGTGCCCGTGGTTATCAAGGGCAAAAAGGGTGATATCGTATTTGATACCGATGAGCATCCCCGCAAGAGTACACCCGAAGCCATGGCCAAACTGGCTCCGGCCTTTAAAAAGGGCGGCAGCGTAACTGCCGGTAATGCTTCTGGAATTAACGATGGCGCTGCTGCCGTTATCGTAATGTCCAAAGAGAAAGCTGATGAGCTGGGCATCAAGCCTATGGTCAAAGTTGTTAGCTATGCCTCCGGCGGAGTTGATCCCTCAGTAATGGGACTGGGACCGATACCGGCCAGCCGCAAAGCCCTGGAGAAAGCAGGCCTGACCGTTGATGACATCGACTTGATTGAAGCCAATGAGGCTTTTGCTGCTCAATCAATTGCAGTGGGCCGTGATCTGGGCTGGTCGGACAAGATGGAAAAAGTTAATGTCAATGGTGGAGCTATAGCTCTTGGACATCCCATTGGAGCTTCAGGAGCCCGCATTCTAGTAACTCTCTTGTATGAAATGCAGAAACGCAGCGCCAAGAAGGGATTGGCCACTCTCTGTATCGGCGGCGGACAGGGTACTGCCGTAATCGTTGAATCTATTTAAATGGTGTAGCATTGGCTAAACGATGGTTAAACAATTGTTAAACCACAGCTAAACTATAGTTAAACCACAGGGGTGAGGGGTGAATTGTATATACTTCGTAGATTTGCCCCTTACCCTTTGCGAATATAATGGTGGCTCGACTTTAAAAAGAATAGAATTAAAGGAGGAGAATGTTTTGCCACATGACAATTTTCTGTATCAGACCCGCGATATTAAGTTCCAGATAAAAGAATGGTTGGATATTAACAAGGTGTTGTCCTTGGATGCTTACAAAGACTACTATGGAGCTGACGACTTTGATGCGATCTGCGATGTTAACTACAAAATCTGCCGTGACGTAATCTGCCCGGCCAATAAAGATTCTGATGAAATCGGTATGAAGCATGTCGGCGGCAACGAAAAGGCGGTCATTAGCCCCGACATATTCAAGACGGTCTACAACACGGTTATCGAAGCCGGCATGGGCCCAGGGTTTGGCGACCGCCAGGTGGAAGGCCGCATGCCGCTGTATTGGTACGCTCCGATTCTGGAAATGCAGACCGCTGCATCCCCGGCGATAGTAATGCTTTGGTGTCTCACCCAAGGTGCTACCACCGTACTCCAGTACAATCTCTCGGAAGAGCTGCAAAAACGCTTTCTACCCAAGATGTACTCGGGTGAATGGGGCGGTTCCATGTGTCTGACCGAACCGGGCGCAGGCTCCGAAGTCGGCGCGGTTACTACCCGGTGTTTTCCCACCGATACCCCGGGCCTGTGGAAGATTAAAGGCCAGAAGTGCTTCATCACCACCGGCGACTGGGACGGAGTTGACAACATTATCCATCTCGTGCTGGCCAAGGACCCCGATGCCAAGCCGGGCACCGCAGGCATTTCCTGCCTGGTCGTTCCCAAGTTCTGGGTCAACGAAGATGGTTCCATGGGCAAATGGAATGATGTAACCACTACCGGCATCGAGCACAAGTTAGGCATCCACGGCTCCGCTACCTGCTCCCTGGCCTTTGGCGAAAACGACAATTGCTATGGCTGGATGATAGGTGATGGCCCGGTAGACGGCCGTGGCAAAGGTATGTCGCAGATGTTCCAGATGATGAACGAAGAACGTATCAACACCGGTATATTCTCTCTGGGCGCCTTTGGCGCTGCTTACTATGCCGCCCTGGATTATGCCAAGGCGCGCGTGCAGAGTAAAAAGTCCACCGATCCGAAAGGCCCCAGTGTCCGGATCATTGAGCATGAAGATGTCCGCCGCATGCTGATGTTGCAGAAATCCATGATGGAAGCCTGCCGGGCGTTGCTCTACTCATCCTATTACTATATCGACTTATCCAAAGAAGCTGCCACGGAAGAAGAGAGGGAACTCGCTGAGGACTTTTTCATGATTCAAAATCCGCTTGCCAAGGCCTATATATCCGACATGGCATGGCAGATGTGCGCGGAAGCGATACAGGTCCACGGCGGCTATGGCTTCATGGAAGAGTATGCCCCGGCTTCCCTGGCCCGGGACTGCAAGATATACTCCCTGTGGGAAGGTACCAACTTCATCCAGTCGCAAGACTTCACCGGCCGCAAGTTCACCATGAAGAAGGGCGAACCCTTCAAGAAATGGCTGGCGGAAATCGGCGACTTTATCGCTAATAAGAAAACTCCAGAATTCGTGGCTGAATTTGCTATGATGGAAAGAGCTTTCGCCTCTTTTAACTCCATTGTCGATATGAATGCGGCCTGGACCACCACCAACAAGCAACTGAAACAGCTGTTTGCCACCAGGATCATGCATGCGGCCGCCAAGGTCATCTGCGGCAAGCTGATGCTTGAGCAGGGCCTTCTGGCAGCCAGTAAGCTGGCGGAACTGGGTGATAGCCACTTCGATGCTAATTTCTACAAAGGCAAACTCGCCAGCGCCAAGTTCTATGTCATGAATGTTGTTCCCGAAATTTTCAGCACTGAGGAAGCCCTGAAGGTTGCCGACACCAGCGCCATTGACTGCCCTGAAGAAGCGTTTATGTAATTAGGGTCTAATCTCAATCTCTTTGGAGCTGGAAAACCATGGCAATAGTAAAAATTAATACGGAACTCCATTGAGTCCCGTATTAATTAAGTGTATTTACTTGCGGCGGCAGGTCGGTGCAGGACCTGCCGCCAAATCTTTTTCTGAGTGAAGTGTAAGAAGTCCCCGCGCCCTTCAATTTTCTTGTTAATTTGCGAGCGTGGGAAAAACCTAATCAATTTTGATGCTAGCTGCGCCCGTCCTGGCGCCTTATCCCATATTTCGCCACCTTACGGATTACGGTGGACTGGTTGACCTGAAGGGCATTGGCCACCTGGTAGCTGGAGCGATAGCGAGCAAAAGCCGCCTCCAAAAGCTCCCGCTCCGTATTCTCTACCGCTTGCCGCAAAGGCATGAGCTCCTGCTCACTTTCCAGTCTCATTTGTGGAACCTTGAAAGTAGCCGGCAGATCTTGCATGCTAATAATGTTATTGATACTGGTTACAACCATTCTTTCCATAAGGTTTTCCAATTCCCTTACGTTTCCCGGCCAATGGTATTCCAACAATACATCAATTACCGATTTATGTAAACGCTTGTTCATCTGGTACTTGTTGTTAAAAATATCCAAAAAATAGTTGGATAGGACCGGAACATCTTCTGGCCTCTCCCGCAGCGGGGGTACGAAAATCGGAATCACATTTAGCCGGTAATAAAGATCTAGCCTGAACTGGTGATTAGCGATCATTTCCACCAGATTGCGGTTAGTTCCGGCCAAAATCCTCACATCCACGGTTATGGGTTGTTCTCCACCTACCCGAAGTATCTCTTTATCCTGTAAAAATCGCAGGAGTTTGACCTGCAGGTTAAGGGGCAGTTCACCAATCTCATCCAGAAATAGAATTCCTCCCTGGGCCAGCTCAAATAGGCCAATCTTCCCGCTCTTGCTGGCTCCGGTAAAAGCACCTGCCTCGTAACCAAAAAGCTCTGATTCCAAGAGGTTTTCTGGAATCGCACCGCAATTCACCTTGATTAGAGGGCCATCCTTGCGATTGCTGCTGGAATGAATAATTTCTGCAATTAACTCCTTACCTACCCCGGACTCACCCTGAATCAAAATGGTGGAATCAACTCCGGTAACCCGCAGAACCAACTCCAATAATTCCTTCATTTTATTGGAGTTGAAAACCAGTTGGCGGGAAGTCTGCAGCTTGAGCTGCTCCAGTTGGCTGCGGTAAAGCTGGGTCAGGCCTTCCACCTGCTCCAGTTTCCTCTGCAACTCATTAAGTTCCGTTATATCACGAACATTGGTTACCACCAGAATGATATTGCCCTCTTCATCAAATATTGGGTTGCTGGTTACCAGCACCTCATTCCCAGTCACGGCTACCAGTGAAATAGTGACACGTTCCTTTTTCTCCAATGCCAGCAGGGTTCCCGAGCGGGAGAATTTACCCTCCTTTACTAGGTCAGCCATGTGGCGTCCCACACATTCGGCAGCAGAAACCCCGGTAATCCTTTCAAAACCCTTATTTAGACGTAAAGTAATCGCCTGACCATCCGCAACATACAGACCATCAAAAGAGGACTCGAATATGGCATCAAGCTCCCGGTTGAGTTTCTGAGTATACTGTGACTGCCTTACCAATTCCTCAAATTCCGATATCTCCCGCAGTACCATTACGGAGCCGATAACATTTCCATCCCTTACCACATCATTACGGTAAGGCAGAAAGCTTCTATCCCCGATAACCAGCTTATTAACCGGCAAGGGCTTGTGGTTTCCATATATCAAGGATTCCAGGAGCTCAGTTCCGCCGAGCAAATCATGTACATTGGCCCCACGCGCATCCTCTATATTAATACCCAGCAAGCGGCTGGCCTGGCGGTTGAAAATCTTGATACGAAAATCATTATCGATTTCAATGACCGGATTATACACAGCATCAATGGCAGCTTCTATTTCCTTTTTTCCCTGCTCTAATTCTAGAGCCAGGGCTCTTATTATATCTGTATAATACAGCATTCCTACCAGTTGGCCGTTGCGCATAACCGGTCGACAAGTAAACTTCTGTTTTCTAATATCGGGGACATCATCATCAAATACTATGGTGACCGGATCGGTGAGCATTATTTCCTGGACTGTTATTGCGGCGGATAGTTCTTGTACCAGCACTTCCAGCAGGCGGTTCTTGGTAATTAAGCCGACTAATTCCTGCTCTTCGTTCAAAACTGGAGATGCATCGAGGGAATATTCCATGAATAAGCGTGAAACCTCACCGATAGTTTGCCTGGCCCGCAAGGGCAAAAACCTGGGGTTCATTACTTCATAAACTTTCATAATGCACCACTCTCGGATCGATTTTTCATCATTGTACCATGTAAGTTAAAGAAAAAGAAACTAAAAAGAGGAAGCCCTGGGCTTCCTCTCAATTATTGTCACCCAATCATGGGGACGGTTCTCTTGATCGGCTTGCATTCATTTTCGAGCATTATAGATATAACCTTAACCTCTCACGCCTTCACTTTCTTATTAATCAATCGGGTCAAACATATCTTTGGGAGCACCACATACCGGGCAAATGTCCGGCGGCTCCGGCCCCTCATGCATATAGCCGCAAACGCGACACTTCCAGCGGTTATGATGCTGTTTGCCACTCTTGTCGCGTCCCAGTTTTTGCATGGATTCGCTGGTATCTACCCGCGAAGCTATTATAATCTCACCGACCAGCACTCCTTCTTTTATAAAGCTCTTCTTATAGTAAGCCTCAAGCGGGTCCTTGACCTCTACCACCCGGCACTCCTGGGGAGACAGGTTAACCTCCCCAATGGAGAATATCTCCTGGCCAAAGGCCGCCAGCATAGTGGATATTCGCGGTTCCTTGTACTCCAGCCAGTCCCCGGCTGCAGCAGACCCGGCGATTCGTCCCATCTCCATGGCTACCGGCCACAGGCCAATCATTTTTTCTCCATGTTGGGCGACATCACCCGCAGCATAAACATCCGGAACACTGCTGCGCATCTTCTCATCAACTACTATTCCCTGCTTGATTTCCAGGCCTGCGTCTCGAGCCAATTCTACATTGGGCTTTACTCCCGTTGAGAGGAGAACCAGGTCAGCTTCCAGAACCTGCCCATCATTCAGTCGCACTCCACTGGCCCTGGCTTCACCCAGAATCTCTTCCGTAGCCTTACCCAGGTATAGTTGGACCCCTTTGGAGCGAATAATATCCGCCAGGCACGCGGAAGAGGCATCATCCAGTTGCCGGGGCATAAGCCGTTCGCCAAATTCCACCACGGCCACTTCCAGGCCGGCAGATACCATCTCCCAAACAGCCTCCAAACCCAGGACTCCGCCACCGATTACCACCGCTTTTTTACTTTTCTTAATAGCTTCTTTAAGCTTTACCGCGTCTTTCAGGTTGCGCAGGGCAAAAACACCCGCTTTTTCCACACCCGGGAAAGGAGGAATATTACTGCGGGCTCCGCTGGCCACTATCAACTTGTTATAAGTCAAATTTTCCCCATTCTCCCCGCTTACTTTCCTGGCCGCGGCATCAATGGAATTTACTTTAAATCCGGTTTTTATTTCGATGGCATTCTCCTGGTACCAGGCGGCATCGAAAACATAGAGCCTGTTATCCGGCAGGTCCTCGCTCAAAAAGTCAGAAAGAGCCGGGCGGTAATAAGGCAGGGCTTCTTCTTCGGTCAGCATAGTTATCGCGGCGGTGCGATTGCGCTGTCTTATAGCCTGGGCGGCAGACAGAGCGGCAATTCCGCTGCCGATTATTACAAAGTGCTCGGAAGTATCGTTTAAGAATTTATCTTCCAGCGGTATCTGCACAAAGTTTTCCGGTCCTACACCACAGGCCGGGCAAATGGCCGGGGGTTCCTCCCCGACATGTATATGCCCGCAAACCAGGCAACGCCAGCGAATTGCGCTTTTATCCCGCCCCTTTTCCATTACGGCCCGGGCAAATTCCATGCCCAGACTAAAGGCATCCTCCAGTTGACGGACCGAGGGCTTAAAATTGACCCTGAAGCCAGGAAGTACTTTCATACGCAAAGCATTAAAACGGCTTTCAATGGAAGGAACCGCCTCTCCACTCCATCCATAAGCTCCAAAAGCCAGGGCTATCTTGTCCGAATGGGTGATGGGAGAAAGCCGGGTGATAAGATCCCAGATAGGAGGCAGGGCATCCCCGTTGATAGTAGGAGAACCCACCAGGAGTCCATCAGCCTGGTCGATGCTCTGCAGAGCCTCCTCCAGTCCTCCCTCAACCAGGTTATAACGCTTGATATCAAAATCCCCCATCATGCTGATACCCTCCAAAAGGCTGTCAGCAATCATTTCCGTATAGCCATAAGCCGTAACATAAGCCAGGACTATTGACGGTTTTTTCTCCCCTTCAGCTACTTCCACCGGCGTTGACCATTGCCGGTAGAGATCAACATAATAATCCAGGTTTTGCCGCAAGACCGGTCCATGACCAGGGCAAATTATGTCAATTTCCAGATCCTTAATTTTTTCTAAAGCTTCCAGAACATAAGGCTTAAAAGGCCCCATTATCATATCAAAATAGTATTTGTAGGCATCAGTAAAATCAAAATCGATCAGGTCGTTGAATACCCTTTCATCCGCATAGTGGCTGCCGAAAGAGTCGCAAGTGAAAAGTATCCTGTTCTCCGGCAAGTAGCTATACATACTATCTGGCCAATGCAAGAAAGGTGCACTTATGAAACGCAGGGTCTTCCCCCCCAGATCCAGTTCATCTCCATGATTCAACTCACGGGAGGCAAAATCCTTATTGCTAATTTCTTTGAGAAATCTGATAGCGGTCTGACTGCCCAGAATCGTTAGTCCTGGAATCTTATCCAGCAGCTTCTCCACTGATCCGGAATGGTCAGGTTCGGTATGGTTCATAATCAGATAATCAATTTCCGATAGTTTAACTACTTCCTGCAGATCCTTGATATACTCATCAAAAAATCTGTCCTTGACCGTTTCAATTAAAACGGTCTTTTCCCTACCCTTTACCAGGTAGGCATTGTAACTGGTACCATATTCGGTTCGCATAACAATGTCAAATACTCTTAAACCCGGATCCTGAACTCCTACATAGAACACATTTTCCTTAATTTCCAGCATCTTCATCAGCATACCCCCCTAAATTGATTTTCGGTCTCTAATCGACCCTATTCACATGATAGGCAAATCGCCCAATATATGCAAATACAAGAAATTTCTTCACGCTCCAGGAATGCCGATATCCGGGATTTATCTCCT
>NZ_JAQVZX010000123.1 GCF_028707975.1 Syntrophomonas sp. | reverse complement strand
TATAGAGTTGGCTACTGACTAATAATCATTGAAAAGGAGGTGATAAATTATGAACCTTTGTTTTCACGAACTTTTATTCACCATTCAATTTAACCAGGATATACCTGTGCGCCAGGTGCAATCCAGCTTGGCTGCGCTTATTGCCAATGGAATGACTTTCAGTGAACCACTAAAAGAATTGCATCAACAGAACATTTTCAAACCGTATGTTTTCTCGATGCCCTATCCTTTGGAACCTGATCGCATTTACCGCCGGGGTAGGATGTACTGCTTTAACCTGCGTACCCAAAAATTGGATTTTGCTCTGGCAATGAAGAATTATCTGCCCCAGGCTCAGGGTAATGCACGGGTAGTAGCAACCGAGCTTAGAACATATAGCCAGCCCCAAATTAGTGAGTTAGTAAGCCTTACCCCCATTATAGTTACGGTGGATAATCTATGCTGGATGCCGGAAAACGGCATTGGGTTGTTGGCCAGCCGACTACATAACAATGCGGCGAAAAAATACAAGGCTATAAATTCCGAATTTGCCGAACCAGAAGAAATGTTTTTTGAATTATTAGAAATTCTAAATCGGAAGCCCATTGCTATGAGTTATAAAGGGACTACCCTGCTGGGGCACAAGGTACAGCTAAAGGTAAAGCCTCAGCCATGGGCCCAGCAATTGGCGGTAACGGTATTAGCTCAGGGTTTAGCGGAAAAAAATTCCATAGGTTTTGGCTACTGTATAGCGAGGAGGTGAAGCATTGTTAAAGGATTTGCTAAACGAGTTTGTTAATCATCCTGATTTTGATGTAGATACGATGGTCCTGGATAATTATCAGCTAAAACCTGGCCTCTATATTCGTTTTGATAATTATAACAAAATGGACGAACTATATGTAAAGAAAAAAACGGATTTGCCTGAAAACGATCCTTTAGCGGAATGGTTTAAAAAAGCTGATTTTTACAGCAGCCTGATTGAGATGAATAAACCCGTAGACCCCAAGAAAAAGATTCACAGCAATAATCTATTTACTCTTTTTTGCAAGCGTGATGTTTTTTATCAGGAAGGCAAGGTGCACCCCCAGATGGAGGAGCATATTGACCGTTACTTCAGTGCGTTATTGAACCCCAGGAATAGAGAAACTGCGGATATCTTCGCTGCGGCATATTATAAGCCCCTTCCGGAAGAAAGTGTTAATTACAGTAAAGCACGATTTAACTCCGTATTGGATATGGTTGCAGAGTATATAAAAAAAGAGGGAATAAAGGAGAATTGTTATATTAAGCTTTTCCTGAATGCTGAGGAAGAGGTCTATGTTTATGAAAGCGGGCGTTATTTGCTTCCTAAGATATTTAACAATAACAGTTGCAATGTAAATGTCGGAGGCCGGATATTGGGACTTTCTAATACCGACATGGGAATGAACGCCAAGAAACCTTTTTTAGAACACAAGACTACTGCCTTCAAGGTGCCGTATCGTATCAGCGCTGAGGAAGCATTACTGCTGCGCAAGTTATATCTCTGGTTGTTTGGGCAGGGGAGAGGAGGCAGACCCCTATACAATGGCTACATTCCTGTTTGGGAACATGCTCCTCAGCTACTGCTCGTGGCGAATGAGGTGGATGTGTGCAAACCGGTGATATATCTGCATTTTGAACGAGGCATCGATCTTACTATAGACGATTGCGAATTCCTGCCGAGTTTTAGCGATAAAATGAGCAAAGCGATTGTTTTCACCAACTACTTCGACAATTGCTTGAATAAATCCAGTTATAAGAGTGGAGTATTGGACAAGCTGAGTGCGGTAGAGGCGCATATAAATGAAAACCTCTATGCTTTTCAGTTGCTTCGTAATTATGATGTTGAAAATATTAAGATTACAGATAAATTATCACAAGCTCTGGCCAATCAAATAATGCTGTCAAGGGAGGCTATGCGAGCCTGGCTTCGCAAGGGTTATTTCTTGCCTATGCAAAGCGGCGTTGACAAAATAACCATGGGAGTAATCCTGGCGCGGCTGCAAAAATTGGAGTTTATTCCGGCTTTAGCCTATGCCCTAAATGTAAGATTTTCATTGATGAAATATTTTCGTGAGGAGGAAAAGGATATGGGTTTAACTATCCAAACAGCTTACCTTAATTTAAGGGAAAAGGTTTTGAATACTAAGGATACGGCCAACTGTGAAAATGACCTGGAATTCTATCTGGCGACAGGACAACTCCTGCGCTATTTTTTCAGCTTAAGCCAGGCGCAAACTCTGCATTATGATGTATTATGGCGGGGCATAACCGCTGCCAGGGATGCAGGAGATATTAAAACAGAATGCCGGAAATATTTTCAGCGTTATGCTCACGATATTAATATTAATAACCCTCGTTTCAATAATATGCTCAGTATAGTTTCTTCGTATTTACCGGAAAAAGAAGAACCCATTAACCTGGATGCATTGTTTTACGGTTTTGCCGCCGACAACATTATTTATTATAAAGACAAGGAGGATGACAAAAATGATAAAGAACAATAGGGTATATGGAATTATCGGGGTAGGAGCTTACATGGCTAATTTTAATGCTGATTTGTCCGGTTATCCCAAGACGACCACCAATAATGATATCTTCGGCAGTGATAAAGCATTGAAATACCCCATGAAGCGCATGTGGCTTATTGAAGGTGAACCGGTACTCTATATAAAAAGCATGAAAAATAGTGAAGGCAGCGATAAAATGCAACCACGGGATTTAAACGAAAGATATACGCTTCTTTTTGGTGCTTTAGATGAAAGAACTCCTTCAGGGGAGGTTTTGGGCAATTTGTTTTCTGCTACTGATGTAATGAATTTTGGAGCTACATTTGCGGAGAAGAAACAAAACATCAGCATTACGGGTGCAGTACAAATAAATCAGGGATTTAACCTTTACGAAAAAACAAATGTATTGGCCCAGGACATACTTTCGCCTTTTCGCAATCCCAATGATAAAAGCGAAGACAAAACGGCTACATCCATCGGCACCAAAATCGTGACCGATGAGGCGCACTATGTCTATTCCTTTTCAGTAAACCCTGCAAACTACGCAGATTATGTTGGACTGATCGATGGCTTCGAGGGTTATACAATCGAGGCCTATGAAAAATTCAAGCGGGCGGCCAGGGTTGCCACCACGGCTTTTAACACCAATTCTAAAAGCGGCTGCGAGAATGAGCTGGCGCTTTTTATTGAACTGAAAGAAGACAGCAAGTTATTCCTGGCTAATCTGGATAGGTATGTCGAAGTGCGGAAAAAAGAAAAACAAACTTTATACGACCTGAGCAAACTGGCGGAGATAATTGCTCCACAGCAGGAAGAAATTCAATCTATTGAACTTTTCCATAATCCGATTAGCGTGAGGGTAAACTATGGCTCTCTTCCTTGTACGGTCAATTCAATATTTTAAGGGGTGTAGCTGATGAAAAGCTTGCGTTTTACCTTATCAGGGCCATTAGCCTGCTTTCGGCAACCGGATGTAAATGCCAAAGTCTATTTTACTTACAACAATATCCACAAGGTAGCTTTACTGGGCCTGTTAGGTGCAGTAATAGGCTTGAGCGGCTACCGCAATGCCGATCTTTATGGCCAGGATGAAAAATTATATCCCTCGTTTTACGAGGTGCTTTCGTCTCTACTGGTATCGGTTGTTCCCAATGCTAAGAATGGATACTTCAGTAAAAAGATTCAATATTTTAATAACAGTGTGGGTTATGCTTCCAAAGAAGAAGGGGGTAATCTACAGGTGCGGGAGCAGTGGCTGGAAAATCCCAACTGGACTATCTTCCTCGCTCGGCATGAACTGTATGCTTCGATATGGGATAAACTATGCGACTATATGCTGCAGGGACAATGTGTCTATATCCCCTATTTGGGACGCAATGATTTCCCGGCTCAGATAAGCGATGTTCATATGGTTGAACTAACTGCTTCAAGATCCGGACGCATTGATTCATTATTTTTATATGGCGGTGATCTTAACATCCTGGCTGGAGGCGATCCTTCGCAGTATTTATTTGTTGAAACAGCGCCCACCGGTCTGGTTCCCAAGCACAACTTCTACGAATTTGGAAGGTATATTTTTACCAACTGTACGCTTCCGGAGGATGAATTGCCCCCTAATCTATATAGCGATGGTGTCCGGCAATATAGTTTTTATTAAACTGGGTCACAGAAGGTTAAAAATGGTTTTTGCTTAGCTTATGGAGAGGGGGCCATGAAATGCAAAAAGTGAGCCTGGTTAGTCCGCATCAACTGCAAGATACTCGTTATCTCGCTCATACCAGGACAATAAACGGATACAAGCAAACCGAGACTTTGTTGGCTCATTCTCAGATGACTCTTCATTATTTTGAAATATATTGCTCTATAAAAGATATAGATAAAATCATAAAAAGACTAATTGATGCCGGTGGTTTTCAGGGTGAGGAAGCAGACAAAGTTTATATGGCATTCGTATATGCCATATATCTGCATGATTATGGGAAAATAAATCCACGCTATCAATACGATGTGCTGAAGAACAAGGTTTTTTATGCTATACGGGGACAGGCCATCAATTCCAACCATGCCCTGGCCTCAGCCTATTTATATTTGGATCATATGTATAGATTGTGGCCGGAAA
>NZ_JAQVZX010000036.1:6242-19345 GCF_028707975.1 Syntrophomonas sp. | reverse complement strand
TATTGCCCTGACCTGAAGCCCGATAGTCACTTATAAGTTTCTTACTTTCAAATAACCGATTAAGATCATTTTTCCAAGATGAAAAAATGAGGCTATGTGGTGATAATTCGGGAATGGATTGTCTAATACTATTAAGATCATTAAGATATCTTGCGGCTTGAGTTGGATCTGAATAACTAGTAAGAAAATATGAATCCCAACATGTTTTAAATGGATGCCATAACTCATGGATTTCATGCAATTCTGAATAAATAAGTGCATATCCACTCAGTTCCATCAAATCAGCTATTGGTTCTGTGGCAAATATCAATGAAGAAGTGGGCTCCTTCCACTCAGCCGTTTTTTTCCGTAAAACCTCATTGGCTTGGAGAGCAGACAAGAAGAATGCTGGTATTAGAGCTTTGACTGTTTCAGTATCAGGAACCTTAAGCGCCTGGTATATTGCCAAGCAAATTATATGATAGGTTTGCCCAAAAAGATCGGGTATTTTCCCCTCCTGACTTGACTCAACAAGCACAGGAAGACATCGCGCCAGTATTATGTAAATATCCTTTTCCAAATTACTTATTTGAGTTTTTAATTCTTCCCAATTCCATTTAGGCCAAGATAATTCTTTCCTAATATAGTATTCGTCAATCGTATTGCTCAATATCGGCCAAATTCCAACATGATGGTATGACTTCCTACACCATTCTAACCCTCGATGTCCGAGCACGGTACACGCTGCATATTGTTTTCTTTGATATAATAATTCTGTTTTTCTTTTATAAAACTCTACAGCCATGGCAACTAAATCACTAGTATTCTCGTCCACGAGTTCTGCAAAGCGTCCAACAATCAATTGATTCAGGTACCAACTTGGGCTTATTATTTGTCCCTCAACAGATTTTTCGAATTTTAGGTGGTCAAAAACATATTCTAATCGGTCTATCATCCTGTATGGGAATTTAGTTTCGTAAGCCCCCTTTGAGGAATTCCAATTGACTGATGCCATCAGCTTATGAAATGCGTTTTTTGTATCTGTACCAAATTCATTTACGAAGCCAAGTAGAGGAGAAATATATAAAAGCCCATAACAATCAATAAATGCCATCCAAAATACATCAGAAATAACATTATCTTTCCCGTTAAAACTTATTTGTTCAATATACTCATTAATAATGACATCCACTGCTTTTAACAGTTTTATTGCTAGCTTAATCTCAAGCTTATGACCTAACTCTTCTAGCAGGAGGTTAATAGTATCTAAGACTAAATATGCATTTTCCAAATCATCTCGTTTCAGATATTCTTTGAGAGCAAATAAAATTACATCAAAAACATGTTTTTCTAACCAATAATTGTCCGATTTTAATTTGGGCTGCAAGGCTGTGGATGTCTGTAATGCAATCCCTAATTCACTTGAGTTTGCTAAAAACCAATCTGGGTGTTCATAGCGCTGGTGAAACCAATAGCTGTCGGAAGGTATTCGTGCTTTGTAATTTTGGTAATTGATCAGTAAATAAATACTACGTTTTAAAGCATCTAACAACGATATTTCCTGGGCTTGTTGAGATATAACACCGAAATTAACCAAAACCGCAAACGTATCAATTGCCTGTTTTGCCTGATTATGATAATGAGCTTGAAAACTCATGTCCTTCCATGCAAATCCATTAATAGTGGCTGACTTTATGGCTTTATTAATATCATAAAAAACTGTATTAGCCAGTTGAGCTGGGTCAAAAAAAGAGAAAACCCTGGTTCCAAGCAGGGTAAAGCAATATATAGAATAGCAACATAACAGTGTTACAAAAACAGTGTTTATTATCCCTGGTACTCCACCTAATGAAATATAACAAAGTAAAATTATTGAATAAACCGTAAGAAACGATAGTATTTGTATATAATGATTACCTGCCTTCTCCCTTAAGAAAACTTTTAGAAGAGTTCCCGGATGTGTAGAATATACACCGCTGACAAGACTGCTAATTGCAGCAAAATAAAGGCCAAGGAATAAGCCAGTTATAGCTGCAATTACACCAAAAAGAGTATCGTACGGGAAAGACTGACCAACCCGCGCAAACTGGAGGATATTTGTGAGAGTTGCAAATGATTGGAAACTGCTCTTTAATAAATGTTCTAGTAGTTCTAATATTATTACTACGGCTATTGAACTACAGACTTTCCATGCAATCCCGCGCGCTAATGCCTTCGTGATAGATGTTTGTTCATTTATATCTTGAAGCCTTTGCTTTGAGGAAAAAGATACTCTCATTAGTTTAAATTTAAGTTTGCTCGCCAACTGACGTAATCGCCAATAATTAGGTGATCTCTGCCACCTAACCAATAGGTTCAATTTACCCACCCCATCCATTCCGCGGTTACCTAGATTTTATTCAAAACTAATATCATCACCCAATCCCAGTTCCCGCAGGGCACTTTTGGTCTCTTCGATTTTCTGTTCCGACAAACCACCGTTGGGTTCTACATGGATACTCACATTAATCTTTAACCCTTGGCCGGCAGCAAACCTGGCCAGCACTTTACTATAAAAATTCATCCATTTTTGAGCTGGTAAATCCCCGCTCCAATGCAATCGAGAAACTTTATCCGGTTTTATCGGCGGATAGATTGGTGGTGGATTAGGCGGCTCCGGCCCACTTGGTTTAGTAATAGAAACATTAGCATTTGTATGAACTTTATTTGCACTTACCTTGACTACAAACGCTCCCTGGTCATCACCAGCAGTATAAACCCCTTGCTCATCAATGGTACCACCCGTTGAAGTCCAACCCAGATCTTTAGCCTCAAAGGAACGACCCAGCTGATCATAGCCTTCAGCCACAAAGGTTTGTTTTTCTCCAGGTTTCATTCTCACCTGACCAGGATTAATTTTTAGCGTAGTCAATGCTGGTGGTTCTTTATGTTTCTCGGCTTCCTCGGCCTTGATAATATACATGTCTTCAGATATTTCGATATCGCTTTCCGCCAATGCCTCACCATAGTAAAAAGGCTTATACTGGCCATCAACCGATTTACCCACATAGGCAATGACCTTATTGGCCACTCCTTTGGCGATACCATCTTTAATTATATTTTGGTTCAAGATACGCGGAAATTGCGGAGATGCAAAAAACATATCCCGCACCGATTTTATACTCCATTCGGTAAATGCTGGTGGCCAGTTACGCACCAAGAATGCCGCACTTATACCATCGGTAATATCGCCATCCTGCATAAGACGATTTAGGATTAATTGCAGCATTGAGGTAGCGGAACTTGAATGAATTAAGCCCATATCCACCAGCCTCATTTTATTGTCCTTGCCCAGTAAAGCCAGGTTCTTATAGCTGCGCCATACGCTCTCTTTAAGATCACGCTGGGCTTGCTGCAGGTTGGTTTCCAATTCTTTAACCTGGCTTTCATCCAATCTAAGGCTTTCCTTTTCTTTTTTTATGTCCTCCCAAGCCAGTAATTTGCGGGCTTCCTCTTTCATAGCTGTATCGGAATCCGCTATCGCCCATATAATTGCGCTCTTAAATGTTCTGGCTGAATTGCCGTAGGAGCGCGTCATTTCATCTATTACATTAATTGTCTTTTTGTCCTGTAATGATATTTCGGGGTCCACTACCGCAATTGTTAATGCGGCGCGGTCCGCAACCGCACTGCTTTTAGCCGGAAAATATGCTCTTTCTATTCCGTTCCCATCGGCAAAGACCTTTTCCACCTGGCCGCGAACCTTTTCCTTGATCTGCTCGTCCTTAATATTAGCCCTACGGTCCGCCAAAAGTTTAATTAAATTGGGCTTTATCCCAAAGCGGTAACGATTACGCTCGGTTGACAGGTAATAACAGTTGCTGGTCAGGTTATCCAATACAGTTTCTACATTGGCTATATCCTGTTCCGGATCACTTACCGCCAGCCGTATCTCTGGAATGGTCGCCTGGGCATTGGCCATCCCCCCGTTAGATTCGAAGAAAATACTGGTAGCTACCTTGCGATGCAAACGCGCCTTTTTGATAGCCTCCACGGATTCCTTGTCCAAACGCAAAGCATGTGCATCCTTTTTTCCACAGATATCGGTTGTAACCGCACCGATTAATTTACTCTCCCCCAATTGCTCGAATACTGCCGCCTGAAAAAGCGGATCATCCAAGGGAGCGGTTCCCAAGCCGACCAAGTGATCTCTATGCGCACCCTTGAAACCTTCCTGATAAGTCTTTGATACCCACAAAGCCAAAAGCCTAAGTATTCCTCTGGTTTGTTGGAAGCGCGGCAACACTTGCCATTTGCGTTCAAAAACGGATAAGACCGAAGGGTGAAAAGGGTAACTTGCCAAAAAAGCCTCGCGCGGATCAGTTGCAAACCAATCCGGCAATTGTTTGCGATTATCTAAAATCCAATCCGCGTATTCCGCACACACCTTCCGGCCCTCATCCGGGAGCCCACCCCATTCAAACAAACGGCGCCTAATGATCTCAGCCGTTTCTGATTCCGCCGACATAAATATGGCTTTGCCTATGCGATCCAGCAGTTTTTTAAAGCGGTCATAATCAGACTGGTCCTCGGCTGTCATCTCCAGCTCTGAAGCCGGGATGGATACTGCCAACACCACGTTTTTCATCCCGCGCACGGTTTCCGAAAGGTTTTGCAAAAAATCATAGAATTGACTAGCCAGGCCACTCTTTCGGTTGCGGCTTACATGATTCATCAACTCGTCCATAAGAATAAGACAGGGAGTTTCAGGAAGTATCTTACGAATAACATCGCCGGCCGGGGCAATCTCCCTACGGTCATGTTCAGCCACTGCCGCAAAGGCCTCTTCCCCACCCAGTTGGAAAGCAATCTCACCCCAGGGCGTCTTGCGGTTGGGTGTACCGTCATCGCCCCCGCGCCCGCTGATAGAATCAAACTCGGTCCCTACAAAGACCGCTACTGCAGCCCGGGGCACCGTATTAATGCCGGCTTTCTCCAATATGCGGCGCACACCGATTAGATTATCGGCCTCCGGTCCGCTATGGGCCAGGTGATAAAGGACGCTCAAAGCATGGGTTTTCCCACCGCCGAACTGGGTTGCCATATTGAAAACCGCTGAGGTCTCGGTTGTTATACCCGATAGCCGTCGCACCGTCTCAGCTGCCAGCACTATTAAATTCTGTGTTAAGTAAGTGCGTTCAAAAAAACGTCGCGGATCCTGGTAATCAACCGGTGCCCGTCCATCCCGAATCTGGTCCAAGTGAACCGCAAACTCCGATGCATCCAGAGGCCTGCCTTCACGTAGGTCTTCCCGCGGTGTTACGACTTTGTACCATGGTTTTAAGGCCATCTCTCTACCCCCTGCCATATATTTGTTCTGATGATTTGCTCAATAATATTGCTATAATTGTAATAAAAAAGCCGCCCGCTGATGGACGACTAAACTCCTTTAGAGCCTTTATCTATTTCGCTGCAAAAAAATACAGACCCTGAGAAGAAGGATCCCACGCCATCATTCGCAAGCGAATCTGACGCTGCCACTATACAGTGACCTTCCATTAACCTCACGCTAGTCTGTAATATTATTATACCACCGAATAACATAATGTAAACACCTTTCAGTTTATGGTCCTTAACCAATTATATCTTTCGCGCATCCGCTCCAATTCACCACTGTGGGGAAATAATTTTAACCCATAGCTGAACAAATTCTGGTTACGCCGATACAAGAAGGGTAAGAACCTGAGGAGATATGACTCTTCAACATTGCCGTACTCGTCTTCTTCCAACGCAGCAAAAACCGAGCTTACCAGGATATCAGCTACTTGTAGATTTTTGGATTGACTCTTGTTCAATGCCTCCCATTTTTGTAAAACTCCACTTTTTATTTTACAACCGGGATACGCCATTGTTTTCTTAATATAATCATTTAATTCCTCATAGGAAGTATTGCTTCGGTGTTCGAATATAAGATTGCAGATACCATTATAATCATTGACCAGCCACGAAACTCTTTCCAACAATAAGCGGGTCGCGAAATTATACAGCAGTTGCTTCTCTGCCTTCTGTGCCTTAACCACATTATCGTAAATCTCTTGCTTGTCAATTCCTACAGCAATGAAACGGAATAAACCAGTTTTAGTTATTTCATTAATAACTGCCTTACGTTTTTTATGGCTGAGATTCTGAAAATGCAGCGGTCTCAACATCTTATCAGCAGGTACCGACAACAAGTCGGCCTTAATGGAATTGATATTTCGACTAACGATCAAGTCATTACTGGCTCTGACAACAAGTGCTCCCAGCACAAACCATTTGGAGCTTACCCATTGGCCTTGCTTAATCCTAAAGCCTTCATCACCGGATTCGTCAATATACACATTAAAAATTTCCTTGCCGTCACCCAACTCATCATCGCCCCTAGATGTTTATAACCCCAATCCTTTCTTGCGCGCCAGGACTCCATCCACCCAACGTTTTTCATCACTAGCTGGAGGATAAAGTGCCGATAAAGCCTGGGCCAGTTTCCAGAAACGCTGGTCATGACCGATGCCGTCTTCCACCAGGAAACGCTTCAAGGCTTCAGCGCGACCGGTAGCAAAAAGCAACATACTCTGGTGGACCCGGTCCAGTACCGTTGTTCCCGCCAGAGGAGTTCCGACCTGACGCATACCCGGTTCAACGGGGGAATCTCCCTTTTCAAAATCCTCGGTTAGATCAAACAGACTGGGTTGGGCTTGTTTAGCTTTGGCTTTTTTCTTTACTGCCACTGGTTCTTCTGTCTTTCCAAAAAGATACCGGGCTCGATCCTCCACCGGCAATAATCGTGCAGTATCGCCCTTGATTTCCACAATAGAATTCAGTTTATCCAGGTGAGCACCCAGGCCCTGGGCAATTTTGCGGGCGGTATCATACTCCAGCAGGTACCCACTCGATTTTGTTTTACTGGCTGGTTTTTCATCATTTGACGACTCATCTTCACTTGGATCATCACGATTAAGCGCAACCGTTACTTTTGAATCCAGATCATCCTTGCCTTGCGCAGTTGATAATGTCCATAGCCATATCGCTGTCAGGCGGCTATCCTCTTCAAAACCGGAGGCGTCGGCTTCGCTAAAAACCACGCTCAAAGCTTCGCGGGATATGGCAGCCCAGACATGTTCCATATATTCCCGTAATGAAACCAGATCTCCATTGGGCTTTTCCACAACGGAATAACGGGAAAAAACCTCTAACGCAGGTCCCAGGCATGCAAATATAGCATCGGCCCCTACTACCCCGTTTTCTGCCAAACGCGGCATCCATTCGTGAATTCTTTTGGGTAACTCTTGTAAAACATCTCGCCAGTCACCGATTAAATCTGTACGCAAGGAACCATCAGGATTCTCACGAGGACGACAGACTAAATGGATTGAAGAAGCCAAGGAAGCAGTGCCCTGCGCATTCATTCTAGTACCCATTTCGGTATCAATAGGCCAACTGGCGGTAACAATCCAGCCCGCATCAACCATTGCCTGGAGTTGGGCTTCCCAACCTTCAGTTGATTTATGCGCAAAGACAACCACACCAATTCCATCAGGCATTACAATTCGTCTTCCTTCAGCAAGCGAACACGCCATACCCGATTCAAAATATTCTTTTGTTTTATGTGCATACGGACCACGGAATCTTTTAGACAACTGAACAATTTCATCTTCAGTATTGACTAGCTGGGTAGAAAATAGGCTCGGGTATTTGTTACCTATGCTACGTTTCAACCATACATAAAAAAAATCCGATAAATCTCCGTATGCTATAGCATCGTAATATGGTGGATCAGTAAAGAAACATTGAGCAAAATCATTAGGCAAAGGATGATTTTGCGACAATGACATAATTGCATCACCATTACATTCTAAGATTTTTAAAACTGATTCGGTATGACATACTTGATACACCCAATCGATAGCACCCTTAAGAGACCCTGTTGCTGTGGAAAACGGATTAGCCTCACAAAAATCCCATACCATAGGTAAAGCTTGTCGAGAAAATACCCCTTCAATTTTTTCGCCTACTTTATTCCAACGTGACAACGAAGTTTCTGTATTTGCGTGTCTATCTACTGCAAAGGCAAGGCATGTTTGACATGCCAAAACATAATCAGTGTTGTTATCTTCAACCTTCTCTTCTAACAACTTTATTAATTTTACTAAAGTTGTCAGAGTAAGAAGCTGCCTCTGTGTAAAAATATCTCCCCAAGTAGTGTGACCGTACAAAACGGAAGAACTCAGTGCTCCTGAAGCTGTTTCATCTGGATACGGTTCATTGGGAACCAAACTGAGTTCCCCCTTATATTCTGCACTTTGCCGCTCTAGTTCTTGATGAGCTTTTTTCACCGCATCCATGTCATGAGTATTAGGTAAGCGATAAAATCTGCCCTGTTGTCCTGGATGAGCGGTAACCACACAAAATAGTCTGGCGTCATTAGCTCCTCCATGCCGTTCTTTAAGTTGCCTCCGTATGGAAGCTGCTGGTGTGGTATATCCACAAACAGGGCAGGTAGCAGAACCACGTTTTACAGTCCCTTCGCCAACCTCTCGGGCTTTGATATTCTCTACTATTTCAAAATCAACCTTTTTCTCTCTGTGATTGGGAATCATTTTTACAGCAATTGAACGATTTTTCTTTTTAGCAAGCCAGGGAGAGCTCATTAATGGAACTTCAGTTCCGCATCCAGGACCTTCACAGCATATCGTGCGTACCCACAGATAAGCAATAGGGGTAGCTCCGCAAGAGTCCTTAGGATAAAATTCAGCAAGTTGTTTCTCCGCTTCTTTCTTAATCCATTCTCCCCATTTCCGCACTTCCTCAGCCAGTTCTTCACCGTAACGGGGAATATATTTGAGCACTACCTTATTAAGTAAAACTGCCACCGGGTTAAGGTCAGAAGCAAACGCATCCGCCCCTACCCGAAGAGCCTCCAGGGGAATAGAACCGCCACCTGCAAAAGAATCTACTACCATCGGACGGGTTCCAGCTATACCACCCAGGCTCTCATGAGCTACCTGAGTTAAGTGGCGGCTGGTTTCTAAAAATTGAGCATCAGTTGAGTTATCCCAGTTAGAAAAGTCAGCTATAAAGTCCAACAAGGCTTTTCGCAATTCCAGGTCATCCGCAAGCAATCTCTGATCTTTCTGTATTTTCACAAAGCGATTAAAGCTCTCCGTACTCAAAAGTGTAATATGCTTTTTGGCCCATGTTACCATTTCTTCTCGGGCAACTTCTCTGAACTCATCAGGACACAGCGGGTCAACAGGATCAGGCCACAAGGAGGCGCAGAGCACCGCCCGGCAGGCAGCCAGAGGCCGCCTTGCCCACCATATATGTAATGTCGAAATATGTCCGTGGCGAATACTCTTTTCCCTTCGCGCGTGAGCTGAAATTCTTTTGATTGTCAAGTCTACTTCGATTAGTCTTTTACAATACTGCATTTCCTCACTCACTTATTTAGCCTCCAATATTTCCTTTGCTCCTACGTGATAGTGTTCGATCTTTACTATAGGCTGCCATCCTAAACGGGCCGGGTTTTGTATAGGATAGACCTGGGGTTCAGTGGCACAATTGAATACCACATAAAGCCAGTAATCATCTCTTAGTCTCTCGGCTGTTTTATATTCATTGCTGGTCAAGGCAATCTCACCTACTCCGGCCCGGCCTTTGACCTCGATAAATCGCACATCCACGGCGGTTTCCGGATCTTCAGCGTGGGGTTTGCGAGAAATTAAATCAAAGCCCCGGTTTTCCTTCTCAACCGAAACCGGATTCCACCCCCGGGCCTGCTCGTACTCCATGGCTTTCTTAATGGCTATAGCTTCAATTTCATCGTCCCTTACCATAGGGGCCATCTGGGGTGTTTTGCGTTCGGGATGAGGTAAAACCCAGGCTCTGCCATAATGAATAATGTCCCCTATAGTGCAGGATTTTTCTCTGGCTAATTCCTGCAAACGCCTTTCCAAACGTTCGTTTAATTCATCCAATCTATCTTCAGTTGTTTTAATATTGGCAGCCAGCAATGGATTGGGATCATCATCATCCTGTAGTTGATAAAGTTCGATCATGCGAAGCTGCTGCCGGTTAATCAGTTCATTAAGGCTTATCTGCAGGTGTTCGCTAATGATCTGGGTTTCTTTTTCACGTTGCCGGCTAACCTCCTCCAATAATGGTTGTAAGGCTTCAACCAGCAAATGTTGTTCTATGCTATCCCGCCCTGGCAAATTATCATATTGGGGAAGTTCTAATTTTGCCGTATCATCTTTTCCTATATCAGCGATCAAGTCCAAAAATATGGTAGGCTGCCGCACTGCCATTTGACAATCCATCATGGTTTCAACCACAAATAGTCGCCTGTGAACCACATTGCCCAATCCATCTTTGATTGAAGCTGAATATACATCCAGACAAGCCGGGGCTTCGCGGTGCAGATCATAAAAAACAGATCCATGCTTCAGGTCTTCCTGAACCTGCTGCAAAACATATTCCCTTACGGTTTCGAATAAGGGATGGCCTGGTGTAACCCATTCCAGGGTAGGATCCTTTTTTAATAGGTCTTTATTAAAACATATTTGCTTATACTCATGTCCCAACTTGCCAAAACGTGGTTCAAGCAATTCGCCAATCTGCCATAGATTGCGGGGCACCCTACCCGAACGATAGATATGCTCGCCCTTGCGAATTGCTTTAGCGGGAACACCACTGATTTTACTGGCACCTAAAAAGAAATCCTCAATTACTTCAGGGACCAGACGACGCTCCCGGGCTTCTGCCGACTTGCCGATGATAGCTAATAAATTGAGTTCCTTTTTGGCCAATCCTTCCAGAGCTGAATGAGTAATATTCTTAAATCGTTCTGTATCAACCTCTTTTATTATCCGATCCTTAATAACATCCTCGGTAGTATTGCGCGTGTACATATTGCGAACCATTTTCTCTAATTCGTTGGCCGGGAAAATGTCACCCAGAACATTGAAAACTTTTCCGGTGCGTTTGGGATCAAGATCATCCTCGATTTTGCGGATGCGTTCAAAAAGCTTGTTTAAAACCCTGCCTTCACGGGTATTGGTAGATACAAAATTGAGAATCAAACAATCTTTTTCCTGTCCGTAGCGATGGATGCGGCCCATCCGCTGTTCCAGCCGCACCGGATTCCAAGGGATATCATAATTAATCATAAACCAGCAAAACTGCAGGTTTATACCTTCACCAGCGGCTTCGGTAGCTACCATTATCTGACAGTCCTCTTTGAATTCCCGTTCTGCAAAAATCCTGGTACCGGGAGTATCGCGATCACCAATCTTCATGCCGCCATGAATCTGAGTCACAGTTAAACCCCAATCTTGTAGTTTCCCTACCAGATAAGTTAGGGTATCTTTATGCTCGGTAAAAATAAGGAGTTTCATCTTTGGGTCATCAAAGAAGCCATGCTTAATAAGGGTGTTTTTTAACATAATAAGTTTGCTTTCGGTCTCTCTTCTCTCCAAGTCACAGGCCTTATCTATTAAGCGGCCCAACTGTATTATCTCCTCTTGCAATGCGGCTGGGTCAACCGAGGCCACTATCTCTTCCAGTTTCTCAATGATATCCGCTTGTTCGTCTTCGGGCAGGTCATCAAAATCCTCAGGGAGTTTTTTATTTAATTGTTGTTGGCGATATCCTTCGGGATCAGCCAGGATCTGTTCACGCTTTAACCGCATTCTTTCCAAGGTTCTGCGTACCGCATAAATACTGGAAGCAAATCTTCGCTGCAGCATAGCCATGGTAAACCCCAAAGCTCTGCCTCGGGCTGAATCATCCTGGGCTGCTTTGATAGATTGATCTTCCACATAACGGGTTAAAGCTTCATAAAAATCCATCTCATCAAGATCGATTTGAAACTCCGCAGTCTGCACGTTGCGTTTGGTAAAAAGCGTCATGATCTCTCCGGTATCTGGATTAGGAAAAGTAACCAGAGCTTCTTTCACCCGGCGCAGATAAAACGGCGCATTCTGCTTGCCCATGGCTTCTTCCAGGCTTTTTACATCCCCATATACATCCTTGTCCAGGAGTTCTAGAAAGAGACAAAAATTAGTTGGGTCGCCTTTATGCGGAGTTGCGGTCATAAGCAGATAATGGTCGGTCATTGCTGATAAAGCTTCCCCTAGTTTGTAAGCCAGGGTCTTTTTGTCAGCACTATAGGCACTCATTTTATGAGCTTCATCAACTATGATTAGATCCCAGTGACTTCGCAATAAGCTTTCATTTGCATCTTCAATACGGGATACCCAGGATATCGAGGTTATCACCTGGTTCTTGTCCTGCCAGGGGTTGGCGCCATAATTGGCCCGCAAGACATCTCCCCGGATTACTTCAAAGTTTTCCCGAAAACGATCTTTCATTTCACGTTGCCATTGAAAAGACAGGTTGGCTGGAGTTACAATCAGAACCCGTTTAATGATACCGCGAATCTTCAGTTCCTTAATTAACAAGCCTGCCATAATAGTTTTACCGGCTCCCGGGTCATCAGCCAGCAGGAACCGTATGCGAGGCAGTCTCAGGAAATAATCGTAAACCGCTTCCAATTGGTGTGGCAGCGGATCAACACGAGCAATCGAAAGCGAAAAGTATGGATCATATTCATAGGCTAGTCCCAAACGCATAGCCTCAATCCCGAGACGAAATCTCTTTGCATCACCATCGAAAGGTTCTTTATCTGGTGTTATATCTAATTCGTTTAATTGCGCCAAGGATAAAATATTATCATAAGCCTGGTTTGTATTTAGCCCCTTGCCAAATATTTTGACTGAATCAGCAACAGGTATAGCCATTATGATTTGAATTGCTTCAGGAAATATAGAACCCCGTATTACCACGTTTGGCTGAAGTTGCTGCAAAAATGTATTTATATCACTCATGCTTAACCAAACCTCTCTTTGATTTTATCTATTATTACCGACCCCACCGCCACCATCCGGTAATAGAGGATTATGTAGCCCTCCGGGTTCGCTTCGCCTACATAATCTCGTATTACCCGAAGGTGGCTGGACCGGTTCGCTATCGCTCCACCCGTTCCCGGTCTTACGGCATCAAACCACCTTTTGCCCGCTCGGGCTGCTTCCGCCACTGCCCGGTCC
>NZ_JAQVZX010000036.1:0-6142 GCF_028707975.1 Syntrophomonas sp. | reverse complement strand
GTCCCCTTCGCTTAATCCGCCTCCGCTCCTATCCCTTCCACTCCGTTCCGGGATATCAGCTCCAGCTCCGTGGCCGAGGACAGAGTACCGGCTGCGCTCACGCTCCGCTCTCTGTACCCTGTCCTCGAAGGTTATTATGTGTTTTTCGCATTTTACAGATGACCAGGGTTCACATACTTAATTGAGCAACTTATATATTTATTTAATAATTGCGCCGTGTGTTAGTTATCCCAATATCTCTTAATAAGTCCCAATAACACACTCCCATTAACCAACTCAATGCGCTTATTGCGAACGAAGGACTTACAATCGGAAGAAAATTCACCACTACAAATTAATATTCCTTTTGTAATACTAGGCTCAGAATTTATCACTCCATATAGAGCGCGTGCAGGTTCGACACCAACCGGACCGGTTTTATAATGTTTACATTGTATGGCCAAATAGTCTCTACCTGTTTCGGTTTGACGCTGGGCAAGAACATCTACTCCGTTATCTCGGGTGGGTGGAGTAAGTTTTACATTATATCCCATGTTAGAATATAATTCTGCTACTAGATTTTCAAATTCAGTTGGGTTGAGAGACATTATGTATTCTATTGTTTTTGGGGTTTTCGATTTCTTTTCAGTCGGTTTTATGGGCCGCTTTTTGTGCAAGTCAAACAGGCTAAACAGTTCTTCTTCACTCAAACTTGTGCTCAGGTTAGTATCGGTTATATCATCAAAGATTTCTCTAAACAGACGCATTTTTGCTTCTACAATATTATGAATCCTTTCTTCTATGGTATCCCTGGTATATAGGTATGTAACAAAGACCGTTTTCTTTTGGCCTATTCTATGTGCTCGATCTTCAGCCTGAGCTGCAATAGCAGGATTCCACCAAAGATCATAATGAAATACATAATTAGCCCGGGTCAGTGTAATCCCTACTCCACCTGATTTAAGTGACATTAATAAGACCCGGTTATCCTCTTCTTTGTTAAACTTTTCAACCATTTGATTTTGTTTTGGGCTTGAAAGCGATCCATCATATATTAATGGTTTATACTTCTTTAAGCGTGGTTCTATTTTCTTAAGTGTTACATTCGGATATTGGGAAAAAACTAAAGCTTTATCCCCCTGTTCATCAATTTGCTCTAACTGTTCATTTAAATAATCTAATTTGCAGCTTGTTCCTGAAACACTATCTATGTTACATATTTGTTTTAAGCTTTGAATTAGAGCAAATATGTGCTGGACGGTAACTTTTTCACCCTTTTTACTCAATTCTAAGATACCATTTTGTTCAGCTCTATCATAAGCAATTCTTTGTTTATCAGTAAGATCTAACCAAACAGTTTCATGTACTTTGGCGGGCAAATCTTTTAATGAATCTGCTTTGGTTCGTCTTAACAAGTACGGCTTTATAGCTATTTGTACTGTTGATGGATCATAAATTAAATTTGAACTTAATAACCCTGGTACTAAATAAGTAAAAATTGAGAGCAAATCATCAATTCGATTTTCTAATGGTGTACCAGACAATCCCCAGCGTCTTTGTGCCTTTATTTTTCTTGTGGATGATGATATCTGTGAACTGCTATTCTTAATCTTTTGGATCTCATCCAAAATTACTAAATCAAAGTATGTATCCACAATACTCTTAAGGTCTTGTTTCATAGTTTCATATGTAACAAGGTATACATGAGCTGGACTCTTCCAGTTTATGTTGCGCTGATTGGGGTTTCCAGCAACTTTTATTACCTGAATTTCCGGTGCCCAATCCCACCATTTTTTATCCCAGTCAGTAAGTACTGCTTTAGGGCACAGTATAAGAATTTTCTTTACATTTCCCTGCCGGACAAGAAGTCTAGCAGCGGTAATAGCTTGAATCGATTTGCCTAAGCCCATTTCATCCCCAAGAAGAGCTTTTTCATGTTCAATTAAGAATTTAATACCCTCTCTTTGAAAATCATATAATGGGTGAGGAAAATCTACTGGGCTATCAAGCGAAGCGGTCAGGGGTGGCTGGAGAATAGGAAGTAAAAGATCGAAAACATTTATTACTGCCTTATTTTGCTGTTGGTCTTTCTTTATTTGAGGGGAACAAACTTTACAATCCTTTGGATTTCTCCCATGACGACACGCTACCTTGAACAAGGATTCTTCAACTACTTCATTACGATAGTTTTTCCCAGCTTTTTGCGGTTGTCCTAAGTTCAAACTTATCGAAACGATCTCGGGTATTTCTAATCCTTCTATAAAAAATTCATTGAGATTTTCTACTTGTGGTTTGGCATCAAGCATTTTAAGCTTACTTCTTATTATATCTATACTAATATCACATTTTTCCATCTCAGGAGGCGGTAATTCTAGATTCTCGATTGTATTTATCTGAGGGTTCCGACATAGTTTAATGTAATGCAACTCAACTGTATCAAACAAATCCTTTAAATTTTCGATCTCTGGTATATAACACAGTTCAATTACAGTTTGCTTGTCTTTATTGTCGGATATTAATAAGTTATCACTTAGTTCTATATGTGTGGAGTCAGATAACAAAGGTGTGAGGAAATGACTTTCAATTACTGAGTTAATTAACTCATAATTACTTATTTCTCCACCTAGAAATGATATAGGTAATTCTTGACCTTCTGGAATTATAGATGAAGTAGCAAAAAAATTAAAAGTTATACCAGAGTACAATAGTTCTAAGTCGTATTCTGAAAATTCAGCACTTTGATTAAGTCCTAGTTCGATACTATCTAACATAACAGTGGTCGATACAGTAGGAACCGGGGCAAGTTTACTTACCAGTTTAAGTCTGGCTTTTTCAACTACTCCTAATATGCTTAATGACATAATTACAACCTCTACTGAAAACGTTTATCTTGCTCACCTAGTACTTTTATAGCGGTTTCAATTCGTTCAAATGGTTCTAATGGATCCAGATGCCCGAAATTCTGGGCCAAGAATTCACGAATAAATATTTGATCATTCGCAAATCTCGGATTTGAATATATCATAATTGGGTTAAACTTTCCTGTAGGGCAATCAAGCCGGTCACGTCCACTTGTTTCGTTACTATTTGCATCCCTTATTTCAATTGCTTCTCCTGCCCGTCTGATAAAAGATACAGGTATTTCAATTCCTAACCGTATATCTAATAAAACTTCACGGTTCACGACAATTATACGAGGTTTTAATTGAGCTGCTTTAATTAATGGTACTCCACAAAGATTTACCCCAATATGATATTCTAATGTGTGACCATAAAGAGGTTTCTGAATGGGATTAGGTTTTACCGGATGGGTGCAACGAAACTCACCGGGCACACCATGGGTATCGGCTATTAACATTGCTCCGAGATATCCCTCTTTATTGGCTGTTTCGTAAAGCCCGACAAATGCTATGTATTCTTGATCTTCAACTTCTGGTTTTGTTGCCAACTTACTTTCCTCCAATGATATTGTTACTAGTGATTTATCACCTGCATTTTAGACTTACTTCTATTCAATTTGCCAAATTCCTGCAAAATAAAGTAAATATAGCAAGCAAGCTAATTATCTAATCAAGCTGGAAGAATAATCATAACGAGGCGCTGCCTCGTTGCAGCGGTGTATTGAAACTGCTCCGCAGTTTCTTCCGATGCTTAAATAATTGTTAAGATTCCCGCAGTCTTGCCTGTTTGCTGCATCAATGCTATCATTAGAACAAACGTTCTTGATTGTTTGTTTGTGCGGAGGGGGTGCTTCTTATGCCCAGGATCGAGGAGCTTTGTGAGCAGGTTGTTTCATTCTGCCCGGTTTACACCGGTGAGGGCAACTGCACGGAAATATTATTGCATGATGGATGCAAGGTAATTGACCAGCGTTCCCTAAACTCCGTTCGGCGGGCCTTAGCGCGCTGCTATTCGGTGGACCTGGAAGCCCAGGGCAAAGAAATTTCGCTGTTGTTTGGCAGGCGGTCTCCGCTGCCGTTCTACCTGCCGCCTAAAACGTTAGAGCGAGTCGGGAGAGTTTTCATTCCGTTCCGGATGCGCCGCCCCCGCGTTCATCACGATGCAGCCTCCGGATTTTATGATATTTCATATATAACTAGGCCGGAAGCCAAGGAAAGCGGCTCTCTACTCCATTTGTCCACCGGCTCCAGGGTAAAAGTTTTCGGTTCGCTGGCCGCTGCCCGCGCCAATATCTTCTTGGGCCGGGAGCTAGCTGACCACTTCGGCCAGGCCAGGCGAGCAGATGATGAAAACGATGTTCTCCAGGCGGTAACGGTCATTGGGCGTTATTTGCAAAGGATTGAGGAACGATTGTCCCGCCTGGTCTAATTGCAATTAATTAAGCCCCCCAAAATCCGGGATTTGGCTAAAATATTCCTGCCGCCTGGCAGGCGGAAAGCTAACTGCCTTTCATTTTCCAGAGTGTTTCTGCTTTTTAATCCTTTGCCTGAGAATCCGAAGTAATTGGTCTCCAGTAGCCTCCTGCTCCCGCTGCGCTCATCGTAAACGCCAGATTTTCCGCCCTTTAACACCAGGCTATAGCCCAGCCTCCGCCTTTCAGTTTCACCCCCTTTATTATTTAGAATCAGAATAGAGCCAAGAGATTCAGGGCTCCGAGATTAAAACATGAAGGAGGTGGAATGGATGGCTGTAGTATCTACTCCCCTGGGGAGCGAGTTGGCTTTGGTAATGGACAACGGCGGCGGCAAAAGCATTACCCGCAGGTATGACAAGGTGAAATCTGCGGCAACTGATGCTGATGTGTATGCAGTTGGCACTGGTATTTCCGGGCTGCAGGAAAAGACCCTGCTGGCAGTGCAGCGCCGGGACAGCAAGGAACTGGAAAACGAATAGGCCTTTCGTAATCTCGGACAATGAGCGAGATGTGACAGGCACTTTAAAGGAAAGGGGGATTTAACTTGGCTATACAGCGCGTTTTGGAAATGGACTTCAATACTGCCCTGGGCAAGACTCAGCGTTTACGGGTTTATAAAAGTTAACAGATAGGCGGCTACGGCGATGGGGAATCCCAAATTGCCGACCATATTCAGCAGCTCATCCATTGCCCAACCTCTTTTTAGGCCTGTGCTCCGCAGGAGCCAGGACAGTATAATACCGGTGGGCAGGGTGTTCCGACCACCGAACGGAAGGCTCAGGGCGGAGGGTCGCGCTCATCTGCACACGATGCGCAGCAGGCAGGAGCGCGCCGATTGGGCAGCCCGCAGCCCTGGGCCTGGAGTGGGGGTGTAGGTATCCGCCAGGTCAGGTAACCCACAAGAGTATCAGCGGGAACAAGGTACACTCGTTGATTACAGGTACGATGTTCCTCGACCACCGAGCGGAAGGCGATGCCTGGCCACCGGCTGGCACATCCATCCCCGGTGCCAGCCAAAGGGTACCGGGGGACGGGCATGGCCTGGAGCGGGAGAGGGGCAAGTTCCGGAGGGCGCGCAGCTGTCCGGAGGAGCTACCCCGGGTAGGTATAGTTTGCTCAACTGCCGCAGCAGTTGCGCGCAAGCAGCGCGCTCTAACCCACAAGAATATCAGCGAGGACACGCTGCCCTAAAGGCCTGTGCTCCGCAGGAGCCAGGGCAGTATAATACTGGTGGGCAGGGTGTCCCGACCACCGAACGGAAGGTGCAGGGCGGAGGGCCACACTCATCTGCGACTCATCATCGCGCAGCGCTCGCAGGAGTGCGCCGATCGGGTAGCCCGCAGCCCTGGACCTGTAGTGGGGCTGTAGGTATCCGCCAGGTCAGGCAACCCGCAAGATTATCAGCGGGAACATGGTACACCTTGATCACAGGTACGATGTTCCTCGACCACCGAGCGGAAGGCGATGCCTGGCCACCGGCTG
Source organism: Syntrophomonas sp. (assembly GCF_028707975.1). Lineage (GTDB taxonomy): Bacteria > Bacillota > Syntrophomonadia > Syntrophomonadales > Syntrophomonadaceae > Syntrophomonas. Next base: position 306 of record NZ_JAQVZX010000036.1, on the reverse strand, counting down.
GCACATCCATCCCCGGTGCCAGCCAAAGGGTACCGGGGGACGGGCATGGCCTGGAGCGGGAGAGGGGCAAGTTCCGGAGGGCGCGCCACGGTATTTCGTGATTAAATGGGATATTTAAAGCTCAAAACAAAATCCACTTGCAGCATGGACAGACTTGTTCGAATTATTCATGTGTTACTTCAGTAAATTTTTGATTTACAAATTTAATATGGTATCCAATGCCAATTCCTGCATTAGCATTTGCCTCAATAATTGAACTTGATAATGAAAACGATTCACCCATTAAATTTGCAAATTGTGCAAAAT
>NZ_JAQVZX010000035.1:14977-19420 GCF_028707975.1 Syntrophomonas sp. | reverse complement strand
GTTGCCGAGCCGGTGGTCTGAGAAGTTGACCATGTCACCTAGCCAATGGGAAGACAAGCTGTAAGCAAGGGCGTCTTTGGCGACAAAGGGGTCTGAAGGAAGCTGATGGCGGTTATCGGAGCGGAGCTTTTCTTATTAATTCTCTCAGATAAGAGAAAAGCTCAGGAAAAAATGGCAAAGATAGCGTTTTCCCAGCAGATTTTGTATAAAGAAAAAGCAGACACTCGTCCGCAAATTACAAAATTTACCAACATCTCTTGCTTATAATAGGTGGACAAGGCTTTAAACAGCCATAATCATCTTAAACTAAATTAGGAGTTCGGAGATGGGGGATAAGATGCTGGAAAAAACTGAGATATATCCTTATCAAAGAGTTGCGGAAAAAGCCGGCAATAGATCCCGGGGAAAAAAGCACGAGCGCGAGCGCGAGTGGCGGCAGACTTTTAAAGAGAGTACGGCCAGGGGAAAAACCTGGCTAAGAGCCTTTTTAAAAAAAGAAGGCTCCAGCTTTTTTCATTCGCTCTTAAGCTTGGAAAACCTGGTCCTGGCGGTGGGAGCCTTGATTTTATCTCGGGCCTTCGTTCTGGGCGATTTGCTCCCCTTTGTTTATGCCTATCTGGCAGTTTTCGCTGGAAAGGAGAAAGGGCGGGCCATTTTATTGCTGGCCTTTGCTACCCTGGGACTGAGTAGTGTATTGCATGGCTTTGACCTGGGAAGCAGCATAGTGAGCTTGCTGGTCTTAATCGCAGTGCTTAAGCGGCTGAGAATACTGCCGGAAAAAGCCTGGTGGATGCTGCCCTTGGTCAGCATTTCCGTACTTTTTACCAGTAAGAGCCTGTTTCTCCTGGGAGGGGAATTTTCCCTATATGCCGAAATGGTAGTGGTTTTTGAAGCGGTCATAGCCGGCGTTCTCTGCTTCGTTTTTACTGTCGCCCATGAAGCCATAGCCCAGCGAAAACCTCTTGCCAGCTTGAATTTTGAGGAGTTTGCCTCCTTTTTAGTTCTAGGCATAGGTCTGGTTATGGGTTTGAATAATGTTCATCTGGCTGGTTTGAGTGTAAGCAGCATAATCTGTCGCCTGGGAATAATGCTGGCAGCCTTGCTGTGGGGCAGCGGGGGGGGAACCATAGTAGGAGTAATGACTGGAATCATTCCTTCCATATCTTCCAGCATATTTGCCCAGAGCCTGGGTATGTACGCTGTTTCTGGCCTTCTTGCCGGGTTGTTTAGAAATCTGGGTCGCCTGGGTATTGTTTTAGGTTTTATGCTGGGAACCATGGCCCTGTCCATGTTTATACCGGAAACCTCGGCCACCATTCTGGGAATATGGGAAACAGCCATAGCCAGCCTCTTGTTTTTCCTGCTGCCGGAGTCATTACAGGATAAAATGCCTCTGCAGGCCCTGGGACCCCTGAACGGCCGTTTTAGGGAGCAAGATGAAACCATTGACAGCCGACTGGAGGAAAGTGCCAGAAAACGCATCGAAAACCTGGCGGCGGTCTTCGAAGAACTGAGTAGCAGTTTTAGCGGGGAAATGGAAGTGAAAAGAAAAAATCACCAGGCCGCTTATTTAAATTACCTTTATGAACAGGTATCGCAAAACTTTTGTGAAAAGTGTTCCCGCTATGATAATTGCTGGGGCCGGGATTCTTACCATAGCTCCCAGCAGATTTTGGAACTATTCTCTATTGTTGAAAAAGCTGAACTCAGCTATGAAAAAGCCCCGCGTGATTTTAAACGGCGCTGCCTTTATGCCCGTGAAATGATAAGTACCATAAACTACCTCTTTGATCGCCTGCTCTTGAATGAGTACTGGTCCGATAAGTTGTGCGAATCCCGGGAACTGGTGGCTACCCAGCTCAAAGGGGTTAGTCAGGTAATCAAAGGTCTGGCCCAGGAAATCGATGTAAAAACCGAATTCGACCTGGAGATCAGAGAAAAGTTGTTGAGAGAAAGCAAGCAACAAGGTCTTAAAATAAAAGAAATGACCCCTTTGCGCAGCAGCAGTGGGCAATTACTGCTTAATGTTGTGGCTGACCCCTGCCGGGAGGGAGAATTTTGCAAAACCAATATAGCGCCCTCTTTCTCCAATATCCTGGGAGAAAGAATGGAGGTTTGTGAAAAAACCTGTCCCCGCTTCCGCGCCTGGGGGCAATGCAAATTCACCATGAGCCGTGCCTGTAGCTACAAAGTGAGCAGTGGGGTGGTGCAAGTGGGCAAGGAAGCGGTTTGTGGCGACAGCTTTACCATAGCCAGTCTTAAAGAAGGAAAAGAATTAATAGCCCTCAGTGATGGAATGGGGGTGGGGGAGAAAGCTTGCTGTGAGAGCCAGGCTACGGTAAGATTGCTGGAAAACCTCCTGGAGAGCGGCTTCCAGCGCGAAGTAGCGCTAAACACCATAAATACTGTCCTGCTCCTCCGTTCGGCTCAGGAGAGCTTTGCCACCCTGGATATGCTCATGGTGGACCTCTATAATGGTGATGTGGATTTCATCAAGGTGGGCAGCGCGCCTTCCTATATAAAAAGAGATAAAAAAGTGGGGATGATAAGCTCCCACTCCCTGCCCATAGGAATACTGGAGAATGTGGATGTAGTAAGCGAGAGACACAGCCTCTGCCCCCGCGATATCCTGGTTATGGTAAGTGACGGCGTTCTGGAAGTATCCCGGCAATTTAATGAAACCTGGATAATGGACTTTTTAAGCCAGGTGGACGAAAGCGACCCGCAGTTGCTGGCCGAAATGATTATGAACAAAGCCCTGGGCATGTGCAAAGGAAAGCCGGCTGATGATATGACCGTTATCTGTCTTCGCGTAGAATTGCAGTAAAGAATCGGGAGAATCATGGTTTGACAAAGGGGAAAACTTGGGTAGCATTAGACTAGGAGATTTCTTAATAGTGGAGAAAGATAATGCTGCGCAAAGTTAGAAAATATATCCAGGAAGAAAAGCTGCTGGAGCCGGGGAAAAAGGTTTTGCTAGGTGTTTCCGGCGGGCCGGATTCCATGGCTCTACTTCATATTATGCATAAATTAACCCCGGAAATGGATTTAAGCCTGGTAGCCCTTCATCTCAATCATGGCCTGCGCCCGGAAGCCGCTGCCGAAGAGGAATTTGTCCGGGAACACTGCCGGAAATGGGCCATAGATTTCTATTCCCGGCAAGCTGATATCAGATCGCTGGCTGCCCAGCAGAAAAAATCCCTGGAAGAAGCCGGGCGCGACTGCCGTTACCAGTATTTTTTTGAGTTTTTGGAGGAACTCCCGGCCGATTACATCGCCACCGCCCATCACCAGGATGACCAGACGGAAACAGTGCTGCTGCACTTGCTTCGGGGGAGTGGGCTCAAAGGGTTGCGCGGAATTATGCCACGGAAAGGCCAGCTGCTTCGCCCCCTATTAGCCTTGTCCAAGGCAGAAATTATTCATTACCTGGATGAAAACCAAATCCCCTATTGCCTGGATCAGAGCAATAAGGATTTAAGCTTTCTGCGTAATCGTGTCAGATGCGAACTCATACCCTACCTGCAAAAGGCCTACAACCCCCGCATTATTGAAAGCCTGAACCAACTGGCCGGGATTGCCCGTGATGAGAATGATTATTTGGAAAAACAGCTCCATTTCTCCTGGGATAAACTTCTGCGCCAGCAGGAGCCTGATTTAATAATTCTGGACAAAAAGGCTCTGGGCGAAGAGCACCCGGCTCTGCAAAAGCGGCTGGTTTTAGAAGCTTTGGCACGTCTCCGGGGCGAAAGCGGTTGGGAAGTTAAGGATGTGCAAAGAATACTCCGCTTGCTTTACCAGCCGGGCTCCTCCAAATATATTCAGCTGAGAAAGGGTCTGCGGGTAAAAAGTATTTACCAGGAACTGCATTTTAGATCAAAAGAAACCCCTGCTGCTAAATTTTGCTACCCCATTTCCATCCCCGACCGGCTTAGTATTTCCGAAACTGGAGAAAACTATATTATAGAGCTGGGCCAGCTCTCAGATATGCAAGCAGGCTTATCTTCTTGCTTGGATTATGATAAACTGGAGCAGCCCTTGTTTTTGCGCTCACGCCAGCCCGGAGACCGTTTTCAACCCTCGGGAATGAAGGGCAGCAAGAAAGTAAAAGATTATTTTATAGATATCAAGTTGCCCCGGGAGCAAAGGGATCGGGTTCCTTTACTGGCCTCCGGGCAGAGTATTTATGCGGTAGTTGGTTACCGAGTTTCCAGTCTGGCTGAATTGAAGGCGGAAACCCGTAGAGTACTGATAGTTAGAAAGGAAAACACATGAGTAATTAATAAGAAATAGATTTTTTAGACGCTGAAGGACGCTGATTTTTATGATTCACAAAATAATAAAAGAAAAATCATATTAAAACTGCGTTGATCTGCGTCAAAAACGGGCCCCCTATATAAGGCCAACACATTTTCATTGGTGGTTGTGCCCCTCACCTTGCGG
>NZ_JAQVZX010000035.1:0-14877 GCF_028707975.1 Syntrophomonas sp. | reverse complement strand
CTCCACCCTTCGGGTGTCGCTACTGAGGTAGCTGAGTGGTATATTTATTTAAGCCAATGAATACTAATAACTTTTTGCAAATAGCAAGTAGGCCATTTTGCAGCCACATCATGATTTATACTGCTTTGTGCGTAATTGAAAAGAAAGGCTTAATATGCTACAATATGACGCAAATTCTCCAGGATTTTATGGGGAGGAAATGTTTTGGACAGAGCTCTAAAAAATATTGCCTTATATACTCTAATTGTACTCCTGGCTCTCTTTGCCATGAAAATGGTGAGCCGCTCGGATATAGAAATCAAGGAGCTTAGTGAGCCTCAATTCTACCAGATGGTTGAGCAGGGTCAGGTGAAGGTGGTCGATGTAGAAGTAGCCGAACTGGTTTACAACCTTAGTGGCGAGTTGAAGGACAATAGCAAATTTACCGCTACAGTTTCCAAGGAAGCCGATATTATAAAGCTCCTGCGGGAAAAGAAGGTAGATTATACTACCCATCCCGTTCCGCCCCCGTCCATATGGATGACTTTGCTTACTACCCTGTTCCCCATAATTATTTTGGTGGTCTTCCTGCTCTTCATTATGAACCAGACCCAGGGCGGCGGAGGCCGGGTGATGCAATTTGGCAAAAGCAAGGCCCGCCTGTTGAGTGGAGAAGATGTAAAAGAATCTTTTAAGGATGTGGCCGGAGCGGAAGAGGCCAAGGAGGAAATGCAGGAAGTAGTGGAATTCCTGAAAAATCCGCAGAAGTTTGTTCAGATCGGAGCCAAGATTCCCCGCGGGGTTCTGCTCTATGGTGCTCCCGGAACGGGGAAAACCCTGATGGCCAAGGCCGTGGCCGGCGAAGCTGGGGTGCCTTTCTTCTCCATCAGCGGCTCGGACTTCGTGGAGATGTTTGTTGGCGTTGGTGCAGCCCGTGTTCGCGATCTTTTTGAACAGGCCAAGAAAAACGCCCCTTGTATAGTCTTTATCGATGAAATCGATGCGGTTGGACGCCAGCGGGGAGCCGGCCTGGGCGGGGGGCATGATGAGAGAGAACAGACCTTGAACCAATTGCTGGTGGAGATGGATGGATTCAGTACCGGAGAGGCTATTATCGTCATGGCCTCCACCAATCGACCGGATATCCTGGATCCGGCACTTTTGCGACCGGGAAGATTTGACCGTCATATATTGATTGATAAGCCTGATGTCAAGGGGAGAGAAGCCATTCTGGAGGTTCATGTCCAGAACAAGCCTCTGGACGAAAATATCAATATGGAAATATTGGCCAAGCGTACTCCCGGCTTCACTGGAGCTGATCTGGCCAATATGGTTAATGAAGCAGCATTGCTCACTGCTCGCCGTAATAAAAATAAAATCGGTATGGAAGAATTGGAAGAATCCATTGAAAGGGTCATTGCCGGTCCAGAAAAGAAAAGCCGGGTTATCTCCGAAAAAGAAAAACGGCTGGTGGCTTATCATGAAGGTGGGCATGCGGTAGTTAGCTATTTCCTGCCCCATACCGATAAATTGCATAAAATCTCCATTATACCGCGGGGACGGGCCGGAGGTTATACCCTCTTGCTACCGGAAGAAGACCGCAATTATATCACCAAATCCTACCTCTTGGATGAGGTTACCACCCTGCTGGGTGGGCGGGTAGCTGAAGCCTTGGTATTAAATGATATCAGCACCGGAGCCCAGAATGACCTGGAAAGGGCTAGCGGTATAGTACGCAAGATGATAACCGAATTCGGCATGTCGGAGGAATTAGGGCCACTTACCTTCGGCCATAAAAGCGAGGAAGTCTTCCTGGGACGGGACATCTCCCGGGATCGCAACTATTCTGACGCCATTGCCTATGCCATAGATAAAGAAGCCAGCCACTATATGGAAAGCAGTTACAAAAAGGCCGAAAAAATACTGCAGGAAAATATGGATAAACTGCACCAGGTAGCTGCCCGTTTGATAGAACAGGAAACCATGGAAGGCGAAGAATTTGAGGGAATAATGCGCCAGGCCGGGCATGGGGACAGTTCTTTTGCCCGTTAAATTTCTCTATAAATAGGGAAGGATTTTTTTCTAGCATGTATAATATAACTAATACCAGTCAATAGAATACTGCTCGGGGGGTGAATTATTTGAAGAGAGTAGAACTGCTGATAAATGACGAATTCTATACGGAATATATGCATCGCAATCGTGAAGAAGAACAGGAGCCCAAATTTTGCCAGCATGATTTCCAACACCACCTTAATGTTGCCCGGATAGCCTACATTTTGATACTGGAACAGAACCTTTTGAGCTATTTCGTTAAAGAAAGCGGTCTAAGTGGAAAACTGGCGGGGAAAGAAGTGATATACGCCGCCGGTTTGCTGCATGATATCGGTAAATGGCAGGAATATAAAACCGGAATCGACCATGCCTCCTTTGGTTCCCGCCTGACCCGGGAAATCCTGCCCCGTGCTCATTTCAATCCCCTGGAAATAGATTTGATCAGCCGAGCTGTATATGAACATCGCAACATCAGGCAGGATATGAGTTTTTTGGGCGAGAGGCTGCATCGGGCTGACAACCTGTCCCGAATTTGCCGCAACTGCGAGTATAACGAGCAATGTCCCAAGTTTAAAAACAAAGAGCTTACCATAAGCAATTTTGAATATTGATACTCCAAAAGAATGGAGGGAGCTTGGATGCAGCAGGGGCACCATGCCGTCTTAATACATGACCGCCGGGAAGCCCAGCGGCTTCTGCAGGAAATAGCGGTTGATTCTGCAGCCTTTGTCTATCTACTGCCAAAGGCTGTTTTTCGCTGTATTAAACTAAAAGAGATACCTTGCATAGCAGCCAATATCATCAAGCAGGAAATGCTGGCCAAAGGTGGCGAAGCCGCGGTTAAGCGTGAGGCCCTGTATTTGGAAGGGACCACTGATGTATTGTTACTGGGGACCCTAAAACACTACGGCCTGCTGCTGGAAAAGCTAAAGAAGCAGCCTTTTGGCTTGAAAAAAATTGCCGCCGAAATTCAAACAATACTGGATAACCTGGAAGCACGCGAGCGGACTATAGCGCTGGCTCATGGCAAAGAACTGTCCTTGAACCAGCGAACTTTAATTATGGGGATATTAAATGTTACCCCGGACTCCTTTTCCGATGGAGGCCGTTATATGGAAGCCGGCAAGGCGGTGGAGCGAGCCCGTAAGATGCGGGAAGAAGGGGCTGATATTATTGATATCGGAGGAGCCTCCTCCCGTCCCCAGTCCCAGATGATAGACGAAGCGGAAGAACTGCGGCGCGTCCTGCCGGTAGTAAAAAGCCTCTCCCACGAGGGCTTTATCCTTTCCTTGGACACCTTCCGCGCTGGGGTGGCCAGAGCCTGCCTGGACGAAGGAGTACACTTGATAAATGACATCGGATGTTTACAACTTGACCCCGGCTTGTTGCCCGTCCTGGTAGAGAAACAGGCCCCGGTGATACTGATGCACAACCGCATGCAGGTCCGGGATGAATCCGGACAGGTAATTGATGCTGAAAAAATTACCAAAGACCTTATGCACTACCAGGATATTATAAGCGACATTATAAAAGAACTCGGCCAATCTATAGAAATGGCCCGGGAGGCCGGACTGGCCCGGGAAAAAATGATTATCGACCCCGGGCTGGGTTTTGGCAAAAACACGGCCCAAAACCGCTTGCTGATAAAAAGGCTGGAGGAATTCAAAAGCCTGGGACAACCTCTATTGATAGGGGCTTCCCGGAAAACATTTATCGGCCAGACCTTGGATCTGGAAGTAGAGCAGCGCCTGGAGGGCAGTCTGGCCATTGTAGCCATGGCCATAATGAATGCGGCGGATATAGTGCGGGTGCATGATGTCCGGGAGAGCAAGCGGGTAGCCATGATGACGGATGCGGTGGTAAGGGAAAATGGATAAAATAATAGCCCGGGGCCTGGAATTTCAGGCTTGCCATGGTCTACTTCCAGCGGAAAAAGAAACCCCCCAGAAGTTCCTGGTGGATCTGGATCTATTTCTTAATTTAAGGGCGGCGGCCGAGTCGGATGACCTGGCTTTGACCGTTGATTATGATAAAGTATTTCACCTGGTGGAAAATATTGTAGAAAAGCAATCATATAATCTTTTGGAAACCCTGGCTGAGAAGATTGCTGCTACTTTGCTGGATTCTTTTGCCGCTTTGCAGGCAGTTGAAGTACAGGTATCTAAACCCGATGCTCCGGTGAAAGGAAACTTTGATTATATTGCTGTAAAAATTAGAAGAGAGAAATGATGAAATTTTCTTGCTCTTCCCCCCACTATATGATATTTTTTAGGGTGAACCCTCATGAAAAATAGAGTTTACATAGGACTAGGCTCAAATTGCGGCTTTAAACAAGAAAATTTGGCGGTTGCCAGGAACATGATTACAGAATTGGAAGGAACCAGAATAGTCAAAAGCTCCTCCCTTTATTTGACCGCACCCTGGGGCCGTACCGAGCAGGAAGATTTTATAAATCAGGTAATAGAAATTGAAACGGCTTTGGAGCCTCTGGTTTTGTTGCAGAGTTTGCAAGAAATTGAAATTAAAATGGGCCGCCAGCGCAAGGAAAAATGGGGCCCTCGGATAATAGACCTGGATATCCTTTTATTTGGAGATGAGGTGCTGGATTTTCCGGAATTGAAAGTCCCTCACCCACTCATGCGGCAACGTTTGTTTGTACTGGTTCCCTTGCGGGAAATTAATGCAGAAATCATCTTTCCTGACGATGGAGCCAAAATCAAGGAGGTGTTGATTAGAGTCTTTGCCCGGGAAGGAAACAGTAAAATCAAGAGAGTAGAAGGTTCTCCCACCAGAAATCCCGGATCTGGCAGAATTGCTGGTATCTATTATGAACCAGACGAAAAGCTGTCACCGGAAGACTAATGTGATTTCTCCTGTACCCAAAAGGGGGGTTTAGTTAATGAGAGAGAAGATAGGTATTATTGGGACGGGAGTGGTAGGAACCGCTGTTGGGGTGGTACTCAAAAACAAGGGCTATGAGATTACGGGTGTGCAGGATATTAAATCCGAATCTACACAACAGCTTGTGGAACGGATCGGCTGTACCGCTTACCCATCACCTCAAGATGTTTCTCACTCGGCGGATATAATCTTTGTTACTACCTCCGACACTGTGATTGCCAGTGTAGTTGATGCAATAGCAGATAATCGGGCTTTTCGCCCGGGACAGGTCATAATACACATGAGCGGGGCCCAATCCTCGCAGATTCTAGATCGAGCGAAGGAATTCGGCGCTTTGGTCTTGTCTGTGCATCCCCTGCAAGCCTTTGCCAGTATCGACCGGGCCATAGAGATACTGCCTGGTTCAGTATTCAGCATTGAAGGGGATGAGGAAGCTTATGCCCTGGGGGTCAGCATAGTAGAAGCCCTGGAAGGGGAATATTTTTTCATTGACCGGAGTGCCAAGCCTTTGTATCATGCTGGTGCCTGTGTGGTCTCCAATTACCTGGTTACCATTATTGATTTTGGAATAAAACTTCTGGAAGCAACAGGAATACCCCGGATGATGGCGGCCAAGGCCTTGTTGCCCCTTATATCCGGTACGGTTAAAAATATTGAAAACATAGGTATACCCAAAGCCCTGACCGGTCCGATTGCCCGAGGCGATCTGGGCACGGTAGTGGATCATATGCTTTGTATGGAAGAAATGGCACCGGAGCTAATGAAACTATACAGCTGGCTGGGCTTCTATACCGCATCAATTGCGCTGGAAAAAGGCAGTATTGATGAAAAGACCCGGGAAGAGTTCCAGAAGCTTTTCCTCCGTGAGCTGACCCGGATGGAATCAGCCAGCTAGCCTCTTTAGCTTTTTTAAGGATGTTTCCTCCCCCTGGAGGGCAGGGGGAAGTGCTAACACTGCTTGTAGATCTCCGGATCAAAAGGAGGTTAAACATGGCTAGAATTACTACCTCAGTTTTAAAAGATAAAAAGAACCGTAAGGAAAGAATAAGCATGCTCACCGCCTATGACTATTCCCTGGCGGGAATGGTAGATGAAGCCGGTATCGACATGATATTGGTAGGCGACTCTCTGGGTATGGTGGTATTGGGTTACGAGAACACCCTGGCTGTTACCATGGACGAGATGATTCATCACAGCAAGACCGTGGTGAGGGCCAGCAAAAACGCTATGGTGGTCGGAGACATGCCTTTTCTCTCCTACCACATTTCCAAAAAGGAAGCCGTGCGCAATGCCGGCAGGTTCATACAGGAAGCCGGTTGCCAGGCGGTTAAGCTGGAGGGCGGCAGCGAAAGAGTGGATACAGTTAAAGCCATACTGGACGCCCAGATTCCCGTTATGGGACATATCGGACTGACCCCGCAATCGGTGCACCAGTTTGGTGGCTTTAAAGTACAGGGCAAGGATTTGGAAACCGCCAAGAAGCTGGTGGACGATGCCAAAGCCCTGGATCAGGCTGGAGTCTACTGTATAGTCTTGGAATGTGTTCCCAGCGAACTGGCCCGCAGGGTTACTGAGGAAGTATCCGTACCCACTATTGGCATTGGTGCCGGACCTCATTGCGATGGGCAGGTTTTGGTGATTAACGATATGCTGGGAATGTTTCAGGGACATATACCCAAGTTCGTCCGGAAATTTGCCAATTTAGAACCATTGATAATGGAAGCCTTGAAGAACTACAAAGCCGAAGTGGAAGCCGGAACATTCCCGGCGGAAGAACACTGCTTCACAATTAAGGAAGAAGTCTTGGATAGACTCTACTAAGCTCTCGGGAGCGAGAATTCAACTAATCCCCATGGTCGGGGGCCGCAACTACCGATGAAAAGTGAGTTAGTAAGGGTTTGTAATATAATAATGGGGTTAAATAACTCACTCCTCACTTTTCTTATTAATTTTGATGAGGAAAAGGCTATGCAAGTATTTGAAAATATTACAAAAATGCAAGAATGGGCTCGGGAGCAAAAGAAACAGGGCCAAAGCATCGGTTTAGTTCCCACCATGGGTTATCTTCACGAGGGTCATCTGGCCCTCGTGAAAGAAGCCCGGCAGCACTGTGATCGAATAGTGGTTAGCATTTTTGTCAACCCCATTCAATTCGGGGTAGGCGAAGATTTTGAGCAATACCCGCGTGATCTGGAGCAGGACAGCGCTCTCCTGGAAAAAGAAAAAGTAGATGCACTGTTTTGCCCCGGCATCCGGGATATGTATCCCGGTGGCTTTCAGACTTTTGTGGAAGCATATGGGGAAATTACTGAGAAAATGTGCGGAGCTTCGCGTCCGGGACATTTCAAAGGAGTTACCACCGTAGTAAGCAAGTTATTCAATATCTGTCAGCCTGACCGGGCCTATTTCGGCCAGAAAGATGCCCAGCAATTGATGGTTGTGGAGAAAATGGTACGGGAATTGAACTTCCCTCTGGAAATTATCCGGGTGCCTATCGTAAGAGAAAAAGATGGGCTGGCCATGAGTTCCCGCAATGTCTATCTGAGTCCCGAAGAAAGGGCAGAAGCCCTGGTATTGTACCGAGCGCTAAAAATGGCGGAAGAAGAAATAAAAAATGGGGAGAGAGAGACTGGGATAATCCGGCAGAAAATGGAGGAAATGATAAGAGCCTGTCCTCGGGCTGCAATCGACTACATTGCGATTAGTAATGCCAATGATTTGTCGGAAATGCAAACTTGCGCCGGTAAGGTTTTGATAGCCCTGGCGATAAAGTTTGGCAAGACCAGGTTGATTGACAACCTTATTGTGGAGGTGTAACTGGTGCTGCGGCATATGCTCAAATCAAAAATCCATCGTGCGGTTGTAACGGACGCCAATCTGAATTATGTGGGCAGTATTACCATCGATAAGGATTTGATGGACGCTGCTGACATTTTGGAGAATGAAAAGGTGACCATAGTTAATAATAACAACGGCGCGCGTTTTGACACCTATGTTATAGAAGGTGAACGGGGATCAAAAGTAATTTGCTTAAACGGAGCTGCCTCTCGCCTGGTACAAAAGGGGGATGTAGTAATCATTCTCACCTATACCGTACTCCAGGATGAAGAGTGCCACAACCACAAACCCAGGCTGGTTTTTATGGACGAAAATAATAACATCAAAAAACTTGGTTAGCCAGCGTTTATGATAAAGATAAATTAGGAGGCTTTGACTATGCCAGCAGAGCTGGAACAATATGTGCTGCGCCGAAAAAAGGAAATTAACGCAGTCATCCTGGCTCATTTTTACCAGTTGCCTGAAATACAGGATATAGCTGATTTCGTTGGTGATTCGCTGCAATTGGCTATTCAGGCCGCTGCTACCAGCGCCCAGGCAATAGTCTTTTGCGGCGTAAACTTCATGGCCGAAAGTGCCAAGATACTGAATCCAGATAAAACGGTTATTCTGCCCGATATTCGAGCGGGATGTCCCATGGCAGACATGGCCGGAGCGGAGGCCTTGCGCAAAATGAAAGCCGAAAACCCCGGCGCGGCAGTTGTATGCTATGTCAACTCCAGCGCCGAGGTCAAGGCGGAGAGTGATATTTGTTGTACTTCATCCAATGCTCTTAATGTAGTTCGCTCCATCCCGGAAGATAGAACGATAATTTTTGTACCGGATCAGAACCTGGGAGCCTACATCCAGAGCCAGACCGGGCGCAAGATGATACTCTGGGAAGGATATTGCCCCATTCACCATGCACTCAGCTGGGCGGAGGTGGAAAAACAAAAAGAGCTGCACCCTGAGGCGCAGGTAGTGGTACATCCTGAATGCCTTCCTGAGGTAACCCGAAAGGCAGATGCCGTGCGTTCTACCGCCGGCATTCTGGAGCATGTACGCTCCAGCTATGAAACGGAATTCATCATTGGAACTGAGGAAGGTTTTCTCTATACGCTGCAGAAGAACTGCCCCGAGAAAAAACTCTACCTGGCCCGGGAAAACTTTCATTGCCCGGACATGAAGTATATTACCCTGGAGAAACTGGCCGGCGCCCTGGAAAACATGGAGTATCAGGTGGAAGTGCCCCCGGAGATAAGCCGGCGGGCTCACCGCAGCCTGGACCGCATGATAGAGATCAAAGGGTGAAAAGTGAGGGGTAAGGAGTGAGGGTTAGGAAAACTTGCTTCTTATTAATAACCTGGAACCTTGCTTCACCTGAAAAAAGCAAAATTATTTCGGCAATAATCAATTAATTAACGCAGGTAGAATAATGTCCTGTCATGGCAGATTAAATAAACAATCAGGTGAATTATGATAATAACACGCTATATAGGGGTTCTCCATAAGGATACCCCGGTGGAGACTACCGATTTTCTCATAGTTGGCGGAGGGATAGCCGGGCTTTTTACCGCGCTAAAAGCCTCCCAGTATGGGAAAGTCATCGTATTGACCAAAAAAACCATAGAAGACTCCAATACCGGATTGGCTCAAGGGGGAATTGCCGCTGCTGTGCACGAAGAAGATTCCCCTTTTTTGCATCTGGAGGATACTCTGGAAGCAGGAGCCGGACTTTGCAATATTGAGGCCGTAGATGTTCTGGTGCGGGAAGGACCGGAACGTGTGCGGGAATTAATCCAGGCGGGGGCCAGCTTCGACATGAAGAACGGTAATGTAGCCCTTACCCGGGAAGGGGCCCATAGCAAAGCCCGCATCCTGCATGCTGCTGATACCACCGGGGAGGCCATCCGCGTAGCCCTGGTCAAAAAATGTGAAGAAAGTAGCGACATAAGGATAATAGAAGACCAATTCCTGGTGGATATTTTAGGGCATGACCAGCGTAAGGAATGCTACGGCGCTCTGGTTTATGATGCCAAAACCCGGCAGCAGCTAGCCTACCTGGCCAAAGCCACCATCATAGCTACCGGAGGAGCCGGGCAACTCTATCGTTACACCACCAATCCCAGCGTAGCTACCGCTGATGGCATGGCCGCCGCCTATCGCGCCGGGTGCCGGCTCAACGACATGGAATTTATCCAGTTTCACCCTACAGTACTTTTTAGTTATAGCAATCAGCGTTTTCTCATTTCCGAAGCGGTTAGAGGAGAAGGAGGTCTGCTCTACAATGATAAAGGAGAGCGCTTTATGCCCGCTTACCATTCCCTGGCCGAGCTGGCCCCGCGGGATATTGTATCCCGGGCTATTGTAAATGAGATGAATCACAGCGGCAGCGAATATGTCTACCTGGACATGAACGGCATCCAGCAGGTGGAGAAGCGCTTCCCCAATATCTATCGCACCTGCCGGGAAAGCGGCATTGACATTACCCGTGAGCAGGTACCCGTTTCCCCCGCAGCCCACTATATCATGGGTGGAATTGAAACCAGCACTTACGGAGAAACTGGAGTTTATGCCCTTTATTCCTGCGGCGAAGCCGCTTGCACCGGAGTACACGGCGCCAACCGCCTGGCCAGTAATTCCTTGCTCGAAGGCATAGTATTCGGACAGCGCATAGTGGATCGCGCCGAAGAAATCATGTACCGCCGCCGTATCAGCATCGATGAAGTATTCCGCCATTTTGACCAGAGTTGGTTCTATTCTCCGCAGCAAGAGGGCATCGACCCCCCGGAAGCGAAAAAGCGCCTGCAGGCAATTATGTGGGAAAATGTGGGCATAATAAGGAATGAGGAAGGGCTCAAGGCCGCCAACCAGGAAATCGAAGAAATCTACAGCCATGTAGCATGCGGGGAGGACCTCTTTGCCTATTATGAAATAGTCAATATGCTGACCGTAGCTCGCATCATAGTACAAGCCGCCCTGTGGCGCCAGGAAAGCCGCGGCGGGCATTTCCGCTCCGACCACCCCGCCCGTGACGAACTCCGCTGGCTCAAACACCTCTCCTTCATCAACTGTTAGTTGGCAGGCAAGGGGACGGTTCTTTTGCCTGCACTGCTGAAAAGTGAGTTAGTAGGCGCTTGATAGTAAGATTGTAAAAGGAAAAATCTCACCCCTTACTCCTCACTTATACTATGATTCGGAGGATAAAAAATGAACGATTGGATGGTAAAAGAAATAATAAAAAGAGCCCTGGAAGAAGACCTGGGGAACGGGGATATAACCACCCAGAACCTTATAGCGGAAACTCAAGAAGGTCAGGGCCTGTTTTTGGCCAAAGCCAGCGGAATTGTGGCTGGGTTAGAGGTCTCTGCCGCCGTTTTTAGTTGCCTGGAACCGGCGGTGCAGTTTACCGCCTTTAAATACGATGGAGATGAAATCAAGCCCGGGGACAGGATTGCCCGAGTTGAGGGAAAAATGAACACCCTGCTCAGTGGAGAAAGAGTAGCCCTGAATTTCCTGCAACGGCTTTCCGGGATAGCCAGCAAAACCCGTAATATGGCAGAAAGCATAAAATACCAGCATGCAGTTCTGGTCGACACCCGTAAAACCACTCCCGGTCTGCGCCTGCTGGAAAAGTATGCTGTCAGGGTAGGAGGGGCGAAGAACCATCGCTTCGGCCTTTATGATGGAGTAATGATAAAAGACAACCATATCCAGGCGGTTGGAGGAATACAAAAGGCCGTGTCCACCCTCCGGCAAAAGGTTCCCCACACCCTGAAGATTGAAGTGGAAGTGGAGAACCTGCAGCAATTGCAGGAAGCTCTGGAAGCCCGGGCCGACATAATATTATTGGACAACATGGATTCCGAAAGCATGAGAAAAGCGGTGGAAATAGTAAACGGTCAGGCCCTTCTGGAAGCCTCCGGTGGCGTCAATGAAGAAAACATTGTTGAAATAGCCAAAACCGGAGTCGACTTCATTTCCTGCGGGGCCCTCACCCATTCCGCCCCCAGCCTCGACATCAGCTTCAAAATACAGTAAGTTATAAAAACTTCAACGATTAGTAAAATTTTCCTGAATCATTAAAGAAATCAGTGGCAATAATTGCATTAATAGCATATACTATAGTTAATGGCAGGGCCGAAGCCCTGCCGGTGGCTCGCTAGGCTCTTTGGGTGTTCGGGACCCAGAGGGCCGTCACTTTTTCTGTGGCTGGACAACTTGTCCGTAAAGCACAGTATCTGCACTCTGCGTCTTGTTGCTTTCTGCCACAGGAACCCTGCAACATAACTGCAATGGTGACAACCATAAGACATCACCTCCTTTCGGTGAATATGGCAAATGCAACCCCTCTTTTGGGTGCAATGATGCACTTGCACCAGTTGCGATACTCTCACCGATCGAAGGTTTTCCTTTCACCTAAGAGCTAAGAACCAATATTATTGTAACATAATTTGCCTGGTATGGAACAAATAATAAAACTTCCCTTGCCTGTTAACCAAATGATATAATATAGGTTAACAACTTGGAGGAGTGATGGGATGAGGATATCTACCCGGGAAATGGTTCTGGCGGCGATGTTTGCCGCCCTGCTCTGTGTTCTTACCATACTGGTGAGGGCTTTCCAGCCACTGATGGTGATACCTTTCAGCCTGCAGCCACTGGTAATGCTCCTGGCTGCCCTGCTGCTTTCGCCCCTGGCCGCATCTTTGAGCATGCTGGCTTATCTTCTTCTGGGGCTCATTGGCCTGCCGGTTTTTTCCGTACCCCCTTATGGCGGCCCGGCCTATGTTTTGCTGCCCAGCTTCGGTTTTTTGCTGGGATTTCCGCTGGCCGCCTACCTGCAATCCTGGTTTTTGCGCCATGTTTTGGGAAAGCAACATTATCATGCATACGCCACTGGCGGGAAAGCGTCCATTCTATTAAAATTTTCCCTTTCCGGTCTATTGGGAATAATCATTTATTATTTGCTTGGTTTGCCCTATATGTATTTGATATTAAATTTCTACCTGGGACATACTGTAAATGTTGGACAAATAATTAAACTGGGTTTTCTCCCCTTTGTTTTCTTCGACTTAATAAAAATTGCCATAGCCGCCATAATTGCCGAGCAGTTTTGCAGGAGAATGGAAACTTAGAGAGAAGAGATTAGAAGAAATAAAGCTTGCGGGTTCCGCTGCTTTTAGGAATAAGAAACAGGAAAAACCGGCCCTGGTTTGAAATTGGAGGGAATATGCCTTGATACTGGTCTTTGATGTGGGCAATACCAACACAGTAATCGGCGTTTATGACGGGGAGAAGCTCTTAAACCACTGGAGGATAAGAACCAATCCCCAGCGTACCTGCGACGAATACGGAATATTGCTGCGCTCCCTGTTTAAAAACGATAGATTTAATCTAAAGGATATAAAGTCGGTGGTTATTTCCTCGGTTGTTCCTACATTGATGATGGAACTGGAGTGGATGAGCCGTAAGTTTTTTGCCTGCCGCCCTCTGGTCATCGGCCCGGGAGTTAAGAATGGCCTGGCTATAAAGTATGAGAATCCCCGAGAAGTGGGGGCTGACCGGGTGGTAAATGCGGTGGCTGCTTATAACAAGTATGGGGGGCCTCTGATAATCGTGGACTTTGGCACTGCCACCACCTTTTGCGTAGTAAGCGCCAAAGGGGAGTACCTGGGCGGAGCCATTGCCCCCGGGATTATAATATCCACTGAAGCGCTGGTCTCCAAAGCCGCCAAACTACCGCGAGTAGAGCTGCAACGACCCCGCAGCCTGATCGGCAAAAATACCGTCAGCAGCATGCAGGCCGGGATAATGTATGGTTTTGTAGGACAGGTGGAAGGGATTATCACCCGGATGAAAACGGAAATAGAAGGTGAACCCCAGGTGATTGCTACCGGTGGCCTGGCCGCGGTAATCGCCCGCGAAACCGATGTGATCGATACAGTTGACGAGTTCCTCACCTTGGATGGATTACGGTTGATCTACGAAATGAACCGGGGATAATCTCCACCTACCCCGAGCGAGCATAGGGAGGGTTCTTCCGGCTGGTCCGCCTGCAGTTATATTATGATATATATAAGAAGAACCGTTCCCATAATATATTTGGTTCTACTGCAAAAACCCCTTTTTGTTGCATAGGGTTGCATAAATATTACTTTTTGCAGCGGAATCATATTTTCATTTTAAAGGAGAAGTCAGTGTTTTTTATTGGCAAGCAGAAGATAAAAAACCGGGTCTGTGCTGCTCCGATGGCCGGAGTTAGCGACCAGGCCTATCGCATTCTGGCGCGAGACTTTGGCTGTGGGCTGGTCTGCAGTGAAATGGTAAGTGACAAAGGCCTGGTCTACGGTCAGGGGCGAACCAGCAAAATAGCCGATAGCAGTGGAGAAGAACGACCGGTGGCCGTACAGATTTTCGGCTCCGAAGCTGAAAGCATGGCTGCTGCTGCCCAGATAGTAGAAGATATGGGAGCAGATATCATTGATATCAATATGGGCTGTCCTACCCCCAAGATTGTGAAAAACGGGGAAGGGGCAGCCTTGATGCTGGATATGGCCAAAAGCCGGGCTATAGTCCGGGAAGTGTTGCGAGCTGTAAAAGTCCCCGTAAGCGTTAAGATGCGCAAAGGCTGGGACGAAAACAGCATTAATTGCCTGGAACTGGCCCAGGCGCTAGAAGAAGAAGGAGTTGCCGCCGTCTGCCTTCATCCCCGCAGCCGCCAGCAATTCTTTTCCGGTTCGGCTGACTGGAATTTAATAAAAGAGATGAAGAAAGAGCTTAAGATACCAGTAATCGGCAACGGCGACATCTGGTCGGCTGATGATGCCCGGCGGATGATTGATTTCACCGCTTGTGATGCGGTAATGATCGGACGGGCCGCCCTGGGAAACCCTTTCATTTTTCGGGAAACGGTGGAGCTCTTGAAAAACGACCGCCGGATACCCCCACCCAGCCGCGAAGAAAGGCTGCAAACTGCCACCCGGCATCTCGACCTCGTCTGCCAATTTAAAAGCGAAGCAGTAGCTGTCCGGGAAATGCGCAAACACTTTGCCTGGTATATCAAGGGACTCCCCGGAGCCACCCGCGTTCGCCAGGAGATAAACCGCGCCGCCTCCCGCGATG
>NZ_JAQVZX010000122.1 GCF_028707975.1 Syntrophomonas sp. | reverse complement strand
GGTGCGAAGACAGCAAAAATATACAGCGCATAATTTTTATAGGAAAGAATCTTTATACTCTGTCCCAGGACATGGCAAAATCGCACCAAATCACAGATTTAAAGGAAGTGGGGAGCCTTTACCTGCGCTAGCCCTTATGCAAGGCATAGTTATATTAAATTAACATTTTCTTTTCAACTCAATAGATTATCAGCAACAAAGGGACTGGCGTTTTGGTTATTGGCCAGTCCCTTAATACCTGTTGAATAAATGGAACACTCGTCTTGGCAGCGGGCATTCCATTTATTTTAATAAGTTAAATAATGACTCCACTGCTGCAAAAAGTTATAAATATGCATTAGCTTGCATAAAAAGGGGTTTTTGCAGCAGAGTCAATAATATAAGTAAAATCTGTGTTTGGAGTTTAAGAGGATTTATTCAAGCCGTTTTTGCAATTCGGGATTTACCATGTCACCAAACTCGCTAAAGGGAATTTTAAATTCCGGTATCCCAGCGGCATAAGGAGCAATATCATATAACTGGAAATAAACGGTTATACCATCCAGCTGCAGCGTAAAGAACTGGTCGTCTTCAATGCCCTTAAAACCGTCCATTTCCGGTTCAAAATAGCCTTCCGGATTTTTAGCTATCTCAGCCTGTATAGCTTTATCAATAACATCTTTATAATTGCTATCCGGTTTAAAAACATCAGATAGTTCCAGCTCCGACCCATCTCTCAAATCAATATTAAAAGGCATGCGATAAGTCATGCCATGTGCTCCGCCCAAAAACTCGTACTTGTCAAAATAAAGGCTAAGTAAGCTGTTATTGTTATATATAACTTTATAATCGCTGGTTAATGCAGAAGGAATATTTGCAAACGGGTTTTCTTCATCTAAATCTTTATCCATTTCTTCCCTTTCAGCCAGCATTTCATCCCGGCGTTGCAAAAACAGATTGCGAAAACGGTCATTTAAGCTTTGCTGCAGCTTCTCATCTTTCATTTCGCTAAGAACCGGAACTTTCAAACTTAATTCAAGATTATCCTTGTTGTCTTTAATTTCCTCAGTGCTAATTGTAATTGGTGACTCTTGTTTTGCTGTAGGCAAACTACCACTACACCCCAGGCAACTCATCACCAAAGCCATTAATACCCCTAGAATAGTAATACTGCGAATTTTCCTCACCAATACAGCCTCTCCCTTCACTTTACACTTATTTCATTAATAATATCATTTTTTTACAGGTTGCAAAGGAATTTTTTTATGGTGTGGGACGGTGTATAATGTTTTCATAATCTCTCCAGGTTTTAGGTACATATAAATTACGGCCATGATGCAAGCTGAACTATGAGCGAATTTTAATCTGACTGTTGGCAAGGAGAATTTTTTAATGGAAAATCCGGCTGGCCTTAATATCCTCTTAAGTCTCGGCAAAATCCTTATTGCCCTTCTCCTGGTGCTGCTCAACGGGATTTTTGTAGCGGCTGAATTTGCCTTTGTCAAAGTTCGACCCACCCGCATCAGGCAACTGGTAGCGGAAGGGAATAAGAAAGCTGAGGGCGTACAGGAATGTATTGAAAAGTTGGATGCCTATCTCTCGGTTAGCCAACTGGGCATTACCCTATCCAGCCTGGGTCTGGGCTGGCTGGGCGAACCGGCTGTAGCCACCCTGATCTCCCCTTTGCTGTTTCGCTGGGGTATAAACACTCCGGCCCTGGTCCATTCCATTTCTTTTCTGCTGGCCTTTTCCCTAATCACCTTTCTTCATGTAGTTTTCGGTGAGCTGGCCCCCAAAACCCTGGCCATCCAGAAGGCGGAAGCTATAAGCCTCTGGCTGGCAGGTCCCATGCGGGCTTTCTTTTATCTTTTTTATCCGGCGGTACATTTGTTAAACGGAACCGCCAATAAAGTAGTAAGGCTGCTGGGCTTGGAGCCAAAAGGCGAAATTGAAAGAATACACAGTGAAGAGGAACTGCGCATGCTCATTTCCGAAAGCTACCGGGGCGGGCAAATCAACAAAAGCGAACAGGAATTGCTGCAAAATGTTTTTCGTTTTGAGAACCGGATAGCTGAAGAAATCATGGTTCCTCGCCCGGAAGTGATTTTTTTGGACATCCAAGCCCCACTGGAAGAGAACCTGGCTATAGCTCGCCAGTCCGGGCATACCAGGTTTCCCCTCTGTGACGGCAGCCCGGACCGGATAATCGGGCAGATAAATATTAAGGACATCATCTCCCGGGAGGAAGGAATAAAAGACCTAAACCAGATACGCCGGGATATTATCTTTATCCCTGAGGTTATGCCCCTGGAGCGTTTGCTGCCGGAATTCCAAAAACGCCACCAGCACATTGCTGTAGTTCTGGATGAATACGGAGGTACCGCCGGCATTGTAACCCTGGAAAATGTTCTGGAAGAGCTGGTAGGGGAAATCCAGGATGAATTTGACCATGAGGAACCCGAAGTTATTGTCGAAGAATCCGGCAGGCTTCTGGTCAGCGGCCGTATGTTCATTGAAGATGCGATGGAGAGATTTGACCTGGCGATTGATAAAGAGGAAGAGGAGCAGTATAATACCCTGGCCGGTTATGTTCTGGGAAAACTGGGCCAGCGCCCGCAAGAGGGAGATGTGGTGAAGCAGGAACATTTGCAGCTGGAAGTGGTAAAGATGGACGGGATGCGCATCGACCGCATCCGCATCCGTAAACTCCCGGCAAAGCCCCGCCAGGATTGAGCTTTAGCGGCGAGATTTCAGTTCGGAAAAAACTTCCGCTAGGCTAACCCCCTGTTCTACCAGCAGAACCAGCAGGTGATAGAGCAAGTCGGATGTCTCGTAGACCAGTTCAGCTTTATCCCGGTTCTTGGCAGCGATGATCACTTCCGCGTTTTCTTCACCTACTTTTTTCAGGATTTTGTCCAGGCCTTTATTAAAGAGATAGGCTGTGTACGAGCCCTCCGGCATTTTTTCCCTGCGTTCCAGAATAATATCATATAATTCATAAAGGATTCCCGGCCCCCCACCAGCGGAGTTGTAAACCGCCGATAGGTCCAATACGGGACTCTCGACTTCTTTCCCATCAAGGGTCTGGTAAAAACAGCTGTAGTGCCCAGTATGACAGGCTACCCCTGTTTGCGCCACCTTGATCAGCAAGCAGTCACTATCACAATCAAAAGATATTTCCTTTACCTCCTGGATATGCCCCGATTCTTCCCCCTTTTGCCATAGTTTCTGTCGACTGCGGGAATAAAACCAGGTTTTGCCGCTTTCCAAAGTGCGAGCCAAGGATTCCTTATTCATATAGGCCATCATCAATACCTGCCCGCTCTCATAATCCTGGATAATGGCGGGAAGCAAACCCTTTTCATCGAATTTTAAATTATCTATCATAATCTTACTGCCACTCCTTTAGCCGCCAGGTATTCCTTGGCCTGCCGCACCGTATATTCACGAAAATGAAAAATTGAAGCACAGAGAACGGCATCAGCCTTGCCCTGAGTAATGGCTTCATAGAGATGTTCCAGCTTGCCGGCTCCGCCCGAGGCGATAACCGGTATCCCGACCTGCTCGCTTATAGCGGCGGTAAGTTCAATGTCATACCCGTCTTTGGTTCCATCCTTGTCCATGCTGGTTAAAAGTATTTCTCCAGCTCCCAGGCTTTCCACCTTGCGTGCCCATTCCCGGGCATCCATGCCAGTGGCAAGCTGTCCCCCATCAATATAAACCTCCCATGAATTCTCGCTGATACGCCGGGCATCTATAGCCACCACGATACACTGGCTGCCAAATTTATCTGCCCCTTCTTTAATGATCTGCGGATCCCTTATGGCTGCTGAATTCATGGAAATCTTGTCCGCTCCTGCCTTCAATATATTGCTGATATCATCCAGGGTTCTTATCCCTCCACCGACAGCAAAGGGAATAGAAACCTCGCGGGCGGTTTGCCGCACTACCTCCACCATGGTTTGGCGCTCCTCGGAGGTGGCGCTGATATCCAGAAACACCAGTTCATCGGCCCCCTCTTTATCATAGAAAGCCGCAAATTCCACCGGATCGCCGGCATCCCGTAAATTAATAAAGTTTGTTCCTTTTACCACCCGGCCGCCATGTACATCTAGGCAGGGTATAATTCTTTTAGCCCGCATCAAACCACCCCATATATCAAAATTTATTTTTCCGCTTCCTTAAGAGCATCAAGCAAACTTATCTTGCCGTCATAGAGGGCCTTGCCAATAATGGCCCCGCTAACCCCGTCATTCTCCAACTCTTTCAAGGCTCTTATATTGTCCAGGCTGCTTACCCCTCCGGAAGCAATAATATCCAGTCCGGTACTACAAGCCATCTCTTTTATGGCCGCCAGGTTGGGACCCTGCAAAAGCCCGTCCCGCGAGACATCTGTATATATGGCCGTTTGTACCCCCAGAGCTTTCATCTGCAATGCAAAATCTATAGCCGTTATTGAAGAAGTGGAAACCCATCCTTCCACCGCCACCATGCCCTCCTTAGCATCCAGGCCCAGTACTATGCGCTCAGGGCCGAACTTATCCAGCAGGTTGACGATGAAATCCGGGTGGGAAACCGCCCGGGTTCCAATTATTACCCGGCTGGCACCCAGAGCCAGAAGCTTTTCCACATCGCTTAGCTGACGCAGGCCTCCGCCTACTTGAAAACTAATGTCAATCGCTGCAGCTA
>NZ_JAQVZX010000034.1 GCF_028707975.1 Syntrophomonas sp. | reverse complement strand
GCAATAAGAATAAATACCAATATTATAGGAAGCCAATTGATTCTGGGCCCAAACATTCTATCACCCCGCTCTATAATATATGAAAAGTAGTTACATTTGGTGCCTGAAGTGTTAGCGGGCAAAAGAACCGTCCCCGTGCCCGTGCGGGCATGGGGACGGTTCTTTTGCCCGCTGGATTACCCTTTGAAAATTAACGGTCTTTGGGCTAGACTATACTGGTAAAGGAGTGATGCTGATTTATGAGTAATATAAGGGTTCGTTTTGCTCCCAGTCCAACGGGGGCTTTACATATTGGGGGGGCTCGCACAGCCCTATTTAACTGGTTGTTTGCTCGCCAACATGGTGGGAAATTCATCTTGCGTATTGAGGATACTGACTTCAGGCGCTCCCGCGAAGATTCGACCCGCGGAATAGTGGATGGCTTAAGCTGGCTGGGTCTAGACTGGGATGAGGGACCGGATATTGGCGGTCCGCTGGGACCCTACCGCCAGAGTGAACGGGGTGATATCTATTCCCGTTACCTGCAAGAACTTCTGGATTCTGGACGGGCTTATTATTGTTTTTGCACTCCGGAAGAATTACAAAAAGAGAGAGAAGAGGCCGCCCAGGAAAAACGGGACTACAAATATGGGAGTCGCTGCAAAGCACTTGGGCCGGAAGAGGTCAAGGAAATGCAGCAAGCGGGAAAACCAGCGGTTATTCGCTTAAAGGTGCCTGGGGAGGGCTATACGGTAGTACATGATCTTATTCGGGGAGATGTGAGTTTTGCCAATGCTCTTTTTGATGATTTCATAATAGCCAAATCTGATGGCTGGCCTACCTATAACTTTGCTGTGGTAGTTGATGACTTTGGCATGCAGATTTCTCATGTGCTAAGAGCTGAGGAACATCTTTCCAATACACCCCGACAACTGTTAATTTATCGAGCCCTGGGGTTTAAAGAACCCTCTTTTGCTCATCTTTCTATGATTTTGGCCCCGGATCGGAGCAAACTGTCCAAAAGGCACGGAGCGATTTCGGTACAGGAGTTCCAAAGCCAGGGGTATCTTCCCGAAGCTTTGGTAAATTACCTGGCGCTGCTGGGCTGGTCCACCGGACGGGATGTTGATATCTGGAGCCGCGAAGAGATGATACAGGAATTTTCCCTGGAGCATATCTCCAAATCCCCGGCTGTATATGACCTGGAGAAGTTGGCGTGGATGAACGGCCAATATATGACCCAGCTTGATATAGAAAGCTTGATAGCCTTGCTTGAGCCCCAAGCCCAACAACGGGGATGGCTAAATGAAGAGAATTCTGTTTTCTTCCGGCAGGCAGTAGAATTGGTACGCAACCGGGCTAAAACTCGGGATGAACTCCTATATGCTCTTGGCTATTTTTTTGAGGAAGTTGAGCAATATGATGAAAAGGGCGTTAAAAAGCACTTTGGACAGCACAAAGCCTCGACCGTGCTGAGCGAAGTGCTGGAAATCGTCTCCAGCATTGGTTCCTTCTCGGCGGCAGAGTTGGAAGAAGCTTTCCGGAAGCGGGCTCAGGAACTGGAAGTAAAGGCAGCGGATTTGATTCACCCCACCCGCCTGGCATTAAGCGGGCGTACTGCAACTCCGGGGCTTTTTGAGCTGATGGAAGTATTGGGACGGGAAAAATGTATTTCCCGGCTGGAAAAGGCCCTGGAATTCATCGCCAGTCAAAAAGGCCAGCTATAATCTAATTCCAGCTAATGATGTCACTACAAAAGTCATAAATGTTTTTGCTTGCATAAATATACGCGCTCCAACAACCTTAATAGCGACCGAAGGGAGGGTGCCAGAAGGGTATTTGGCAGGGGCAACACTTACGACTCGCCATATTTTTGCAACCCTTATGTAACAAAGGGGTTTTTGCAGGGAATTCAACAATCCGATAGGGAATATCAGGGGGTTAATTGGGAGAACGTTTGGCGAAGCCAGTTGATGGTTATGTCTTCCCTTTCTTTCGTCAGCCCGGTAAACCTGTGGTCAGCCTGGTCTACCAGATACAACTGCGCTTTAGGGAGCTGGCGGGCTACATATTCTGCATTGACGAAGTCTACTGCCTCATCCTCTTTTCCATGTACTATGAGAACTGGCCGGGAAGCAATTGCGGCCAGGTATTGATCCATATCATGCAAGTCGAAATCTTTCACAAAACCAGGATTTAATTCAAATTCCCCAGCTTCGTCCTGGAAACGAACGGTCTGCCCTTCTTTCAATTTGTTATAATCAGAGCTCATTATACGGGCAAAACAAGCCTTTAGCATCACCGGGGTAGACCAGAGTATAAAGCCGGCTACCCTCTGGTCGTTGCTTCCCCCGGCCAGAACCGTACTGCCGCCAAAACTCCTCCCTAATAATAGCAGGGGGAGTTGGTGTCTTTTATAGGCATAGTCAATTACAACCGCCAGATCATCAGCCTGGCGCGAGAGAGTAATATCAGCAAAACTGCCGTCACTGGCCCCGCTGCCAATAAAATCAAAGGCGTACACTGCTATCCCCAGTTCCTGCAGGCGGGAAGCAAAGGAGTAGATCTTGCCCCCGTTTTCCTTACCTCCGCGAAAACCGTGAGATACCAGCAATACCATGGTTGGCTCCACGGGTACAAAAGCCAGAGCAGCCAGTTCTTGACCGTCATCTTTTCTTATTCTGAGGTTTTCCAAGTCAATCCTCCACAATTTAGATCGGCTTCTTTTCTTTCCTTTTCTCATCTGATTCATGACGAACCCGGTTACTACAAAAATCACAGATAAAACTAGGGGCTTCTTTAGCCTGCTCGCTTAGTTTTTTAAAATCTCTGTGGTCTTCCTCAACATCATAGGTTTTACCACAGAGCAGGCATCGTGCCGCAATTTGCTTCATAGTTATTACCTCCCCTTAATTATTATAAACTTCCCTGTGCAAAAGACGCTCAAGCGGGGTTATTCTTGCTTATTATTTCCCCTATGATCAATATTACTGAACTTATCCCAATCTCACCCTAAATCTATAGTAACAGAACTTTCATTAAATCTGAAGATACTATGTCTTTAAGTAATAATTGGGAGTAGCTTTTCTTACCGGTAAAAGCGTTGGGTTTCCAATCCTCCATTCTAAGTTTGTATTGTTTTCCCTGCTTAAGGGGAAGGCTTAATCCACGCTGGTAAAAGTAGCACATGCCCTGGCGAACCAGCTCATCCATTCCCTGGTTTATAACCTGGCTTCGCAGTTTATCCATCGCCGGTGGTCCAGGGCAACAGATATAAGTTTGACAGGCAAACGGGCGGTAGGAATATATACTACAAATATTGGATCTGCTATTTAAAAAAACACAGCTTTGATTCTTTCTTCTCCGCAAAGTAATATCTACTACATTTCCCTGGGCTTTCAACCAAAGATAGCGAAAAACATCCTTAAAATCCAATTCTTTGGCCCGAATTATGTTTTCTACATCAATAGCGGTAAGCGGCAATGGTTCATAGCAGCAAATCCCACATCCGGAGCAGTCCTTTTTATTCCCTGGCCACATTCTGCTTAGCTTGGCCCGATCAAAAAATTCATTGATCTCATTCAGCAAATCCTGCAGTGAAAGATTGGGGTTTCTAATTTTTATTTCATAAGCCTGCACCTCAGGTTTATTGTTTTTCTTCAACTGCAAATTAAGCAAAGATTTCCCTCCAATAAACATGGCCCATTCTAAACATAAGAACGGGCCGCAAAATGTCAGTTTTCATATTAAAGCAAAATCAAACTTTAAAATAGGAAATAGCCTCTTCCATTTCTATTACAACTTTATTCAAGCTTTCGATAGAAGCGTTGACTTCTTCCACACTGGCCATTTGTTCTTCGGCCAGTTGGCCAATCTTCCGGGTATAGCCCAGATTGTCCTGGGCAGCTGCACTGGTCTGCTCAATGGACTCCAGCGCAGTTTCCGCACTGGCAGCCATTTCCTCGCTGGCAGCAGACATCTCTTGAATTTCCTCGCTGATTTCGGTTACACCCTTGATAATTAATTCAAAAGCTTCACCCGCACTGGCTACCGCTTCGGTTCCGAAAGCTACTTCTTTAGTTCCTTCTTCCATAGCTTTGACTGCTCGAACCGCTTCATTTTGCACTTCCTTAATCAGACCGGCAATACGCTTGGCCGCCTCCCCGGATTCTTCCGCCAGCTTGCGAACTTCTTCCGCCACTACGGCAAAGCCTTTACCCTGCTCTCCCGCCCGGGCCGCTTCAATAGCGGCATTGAGGGCCAATAGATTGGTCTGGTTGGCTATATTGGTTATTAAATCTACAATCTGATTGATTTCTTGCGATTTTCCACCCAGGCCCTGAACTATCTTGGCGGTAGAGTTAACAGTATGACTGATTACTCCCATTTGTTCTATCGCTTTTTCGACCTGTTTCTCCCCTTCCTGAGCCTTGGCATTGGCCACCATGGTTGAAGAGGAGACTTCCTGGGAGTTCCGAGCCACTTGTTGGATAACTTCGGACATCTCTCCTATTACTACTTTGGATCGTCCGGTCAAATCAGCCTGGCCGATGGCGCTATTATTCATATCATTAGCCTTGATAGTCATATCCTCCATTTGACTGGTGCTCATTTCGCAGGTTTTAAGTAGAATGCCGCTGGCATGACCTACATTTTCAGCCAATTGCCGTGTCTTACCTATAAGCTCAGAAATTCTTTCCACCATCAGGTTTACCATAAGAGCTAACTGTGCGGGTTCATCTTTAGCAAAAACCGGCACCTTCTGGGTCAGGTCGCCCTGGCTTACTTCATCAACCGCCTTCTTAATTCTTTCCAAAGGCCGGTACACACTGGCAGCGATAAGGAAGGCCGCTATAAAACCAATTAATATACCGATTAAAGAGTAAATAACCATAGAATTGCGAAAATGCCCCACCGCTTCGTCATAGGGGGTAGCCGGTACCCCTGCATACCAAATACCGATTATCTGGCCGACACTATTTTTTATCGGTTCGTAAGCGGTTTCATTCCAGGTTCCTACGACATTGGCCCGGCCTATGTATGTTTCACCTTTCTTTAAGACTGCTTCGGCCACCTGTTCCGATACCTGGGTTCCCACCTGCCTCTTATTATCCTTCATGACATTTGTGGATACCCGGGTATCTCCTTTGAAAATAGTCACCGTATCCCCGGTCAATTTACCTATTCTATCCACAACATCGTAGTTTTCCTCCATTAATACATCGCCTTTGTACAACTGGCCATCGATTACTTCCCAATCCCCGGGGAAATTGAGCTCAATAATCTGCCTCCCCAGAGCCAGGTCAGACTTGAGCTTTTCCTGAGCAGTAAATACAATCTTCTCTGACATTACATAGGTGGCATAGATGCCCATTATGCCAGTAACTGCCGCTACTATCAGAGTAAAAGCCAAGATCAATCGTAAGCGGACATCTAATAATCTCAGCAGCCTTTCAATTCTAACCATTAACCTCACAATACCTCCGCTCCCTTCCCAATTTTTATTTTTTTCTTGGTCTTATCAACCCCCATACTCGCAAAAATGCAAGTAGCCATGAAGAGTACTCCCAGGCTAATGTGAGATATAATTCCCTAACCTTAACTCCTCACTTTTCTGTACTAACCCCCCATGCCCGCAACCTCAATAGTGACACCCGAAGGGTGAAACGCCAGGAGTACCCGCAGGGTGGAGGACTCAACCGATAAAAATAAAGGCATTACAAGAGGTTATTATAGACGCTGATTCAGATATATATAATGATATGTATCTGAAGAATGTTCCCGTAATATATTTTCGATACACGATCTTTTACTTGACAGTATTCCACAAAAATCTTATTTTTCCTTGTTTTTCTCCGGGATTATTTCTATATATAATACCCGCTGATAGTTATAAGAACCCAAAACCTTTCCGTTAGCATCATAAAAATAACTCAAAGAAGAACCCCCTACATAAACCTTGCCCTTTTCTTCAATGCCTAAATTCTTAATATAGGTTTCCAATTCCTGATCGTCAGTAAAAACTATCCGCACTTTAATGAGTTGCTCCTCAGGAGGAGAGGACGACTGAAAAAGCTTCTTGCCATCAATATTGCAGCCACTGTTAAACAGTAAAAGAAGAATCAGCAGTATTCCCCCAAGGATTCTGCTTTTACCCATAGCTTTTCCTCCTTTTGCTCTTCTGACGGTGTCGATCGGCATTAATAACCCGATCTGGGAAAGCAATATCTCGTCTTTTTTTGCTGCTCCATTCCTTTAATCTTTGGTCAACCAGAGCATGAACACTATCGGGCGAAAATCTTCCGTTCTCTTCCCTTTTCCCGGCTGGCTTGCCCGTAAGTATCTCTAGACCTTCATCGATATCTTCAATAGCCCATATGCTAAATTGCCGTTTCTTTACGGCTTCAAGCAACTCTTCTTCCAACATAAGTTGGGACAGGTTTTTCCTGGGGATAATAACCCCCTGTTCTCCGTCCAAACCTTTCATCTGGCAAATTCTGAAAAAACCTTCGATTTTTTGATTGATGCCTCCTACCGGCTGAATTTCCCCATTTTGATTAACGGAACCAGTAACTGCAATACCCTGTTTAATCGGAAGATCCGCCAGGCTGGATAATAATGCAAATAATTCGGCACTGGAGGCACTATCTCCTTCTATTCCCTGATAACTTTGTTCAAAAGTTAAACTGGCTGACAGCGTTAAAGGTTTTTCCCGGGCATACTGCGCTCCCAGATAGCCGCTCAAGGTAAGAACTCCTTTGCTATGAATATTGCCGCTCATACGGATTTCCCGTTCAATATTTACCAGTCCCTTTTCTCCCATAAAGGTTTTGGCGGTGATTCGCACCGGCTTACCGAACGAATAGTCTCCAATTTCATATACCGCCAGGCCGTTAAGTTCTCCCACCCTCTTCCCTTGCACATTTATTATCAAGCTTTCCTCAGCCATCATATCTTGAATTTTGTTTTCCAACAGGGAAGAACGATATTTTTTTTCCATTATGGCTTTTTTTACATGCGCCAGGCCAACCAGTTCCGCTCGCGCATAATTGGCCCAGCAGTCAGCCTCAATTACTATTTCTACCACTTTATTCAGCATAGTGGATATTTTATTCTGATCTTCCGCCAGGCGGCTAGCATAATCAACGACAGCAGCTACCGCTTGCGGGTCAAAGTGCTTCAGGCCTTCCTGGCGACATATGGAACTGATAAAGCGGGCATATTCCCTAATCCGCTTACGGCTTTTTTCCACTTCTATGTCAAAATCTGCCCTGATTCTAAAAAGTCGCCGAAATTCTTCATCCCAGTTATAAAGGAGATAATAATATAGCGGTTCCCCAATTAATACCACTTTAAGCTTGGCCGGAATGGGTTGCGGTTGAAGCGTCTCCGTATTACTTATACCCAGCATCCGGCTCAGGTTTTCCACCACAATTTCCTGGTTAATAAGACTTCGTTTAAGAGCATCCCACACATAATAGTTTTTAACAACATCATAAACCCGTAGAATCAGATAGCCGCCATTGGCCCGGTGTATGGCTCCGGCCTTAATTTTAGAAAAATCAGTAGCCAGAATGCCGAATTCTCCTTCATATTCTATCTGTCCAAAAAGATTAGCATAAGTAGGATTGCTTTCGAAAATTACAGGAGCGTGTTTAAGCTCTGAATTATCTACTATTAAATTTACCTGGTAGCGACGCAATGAGTTCCGTTGCTCAATGCGCCTAAACAAGCTTAAGGGGGAGTTCTCTTCCGGTTGTACAAAGGCTTCATAGTTCGCCAGCAGATCCTCTTGTATGGCTTCGATTTGTTCCACCAGATCTTTAAACAACCGATATTTTTCAAACAAATCGGCAAAAATCGGTGCCATTACCGCCCTGACCGTTTCATTTTCCAGCTTTTTGACTTTTACTTTAATACTCTTTTCCAATTCCTTAAAATGACGAAAGGCCTGATTTAGCTTTTCCTGAATGATAGCACTTTTCTTCATTATCTCTATCCGCTCTTCTTCCGGTAGAGACATGAATTCTTCCTGGCTGAGAGGCTCTCCATTCTGCAGAGGAACGCTGTTGATGCTATTCTGGTTGCGGCTTATAGTAAATCCATAGCTGTGTGCTTCTTCATCCAATTGCATATACATTCTATTGGTTTCGTCAACAAAGAAACTCAGCAAAGCGTTTTTTTCATACTCGTATTCTTCACTTTCAAAAGACTTGAGCAAGGTTTTTATGGCCCGGTCTATTCCGGCCTCCAGGTCTTTTTTGAAACTGCTTCCCACGCCTGCAGGCAATAGTATAGCCTGGGGGCAATCGGGATTTTTAAAATTATGCACATAACAGCAGTCTGGCGGAGGCGATTCCTTTTTCGCTTTATCTTCTAATATTTCCCAGGCCAGGGTGGTTTTGCCTGTTCCCATGGCTCCGGCCAGATATACATTATAACCCTGCTTTTTAATATCCACGCCCAATGACAACGAGCGATAAGCCCGTTCCTGCCCGATGATTCCAGGCAGTGGCTCAACCTCGGCAGTAGAAGTGAATTTAAAGATAGACGGATTACAATTCTTTCTTAAATCTTTGGTTTTTACTTTATATTTGTTCAGATTCAGAAAACATACCCCCGTACAATTTACTTACAGCAGCCCCGTCTTCTAGAAATGAAAGCTCATACCCGTATCCGCCTTAATAACCCTGGGGCCAAGTTCGTTTAATAGCCGGGCCGCAGCATAGAAACCGGTACAATGGCCGACAGCAATCTTTTCCACATTTATCGTTTTTAAGGCTGCTATGGTTTGGGCCAATCTATCTTCGGAAGCCGTTATCAAATGGGTTCCTCCGATAAAAGCCAGCATCTTTGATCTGCCGGTTTTTTCCACAAGATATTCTATAGTATTTATCATCCCCGAATGGGCGCATCCACTGATAATAATGAGGCCTTCAGGATGATCTACCAGCAAGGCCATATCATCGGGCAACTTATCTTCAACTAAGCCATGGCCGGTAGCAATCTTGAAATTGCCTCCGGTATTTTCAAAGCTGTTTTTCCGTGGTATTTCTCCACTGATGAAAATCCCGGGCATTATTTCACAAAAACTATCAATAAAGATTATTTTAGCTCCGTTTTCCACCAGTTCCTCTTGATCAAAGGGACAACCGATATTCGGACCCAAGCCCTTTTTCCCCTGTAAAAAACGCCGGGTGAAAATACCCGGATGAAGATAGAGCTTTTTCGGCCCAAATCTCTGTAAAAAAGGTACTACAGCACTGGTATGGTCAAAATGCCCATGACTGATAACCAATGCTTCAACTTCTTCCAGCTTTATTCCCAGGTTTTCCGCATTATTAAAAAGCGCATTTCTACTGCCCGTATCAAAGAGGATTTTTCTCCCATCCACTTCTATCAGAGCCGAAAATCCATACTCTCCTACCAGAGACGGGGACGGAGTAGTGTTTTCCACCAGGATGCTTACCGTTACATTCATTTGTCTCTCCTCCTTGGATAAAGTCCCCCACTTATTGTTTATGCTTTACTTCATGCCCCAAAATAATTATACAATAAAGCCATGGTCAAAATACCGGTGACCAGGGTCAAGAACAGGCTTCTGCTCTTTATCGCTACCAAAAATGTGGGTATAAAAGCCCAGAGATAAATATTTCCGGTACTAATATCTATACTGCCCTGGGGTGCGATTATGCTTAAGGCAGTTAATGCCCCTAGAACTGCTGGAGCAACAAAAGACAACCACTTCTTCAGGCCCTCGGGGAATTCAAATCGCGACAGCATAGCTATGGGCAATATACGGGGTAAAAGGCTGACTATGGAAACCCCAATTATCATTAAGTAAACGCTAGTTGCGCTCATCAATCAACATCCCCAAACTGGCCCCGATTAAGGTGGCAATAATAATATTGGACAAGTTCTTCATGGAGTCGGGTAGCAAATAAGCGCTTAAGAGACATATAAAAGCAGAAAAAACTGCTACCAGGGCATCACTCTTTTTATTCACCATGAAAACCAGGAGACAAGTATACATAGCCGGTAAAGCAAAACCTAGACCAAAACGCTCGGTATTGCTTATCAAACTACCCAGCCAGGCCCCCAAAACAGTACTGCCAACCCAGGATAAATGTGAAGTCAGGTTCAGTCCGGCCATATATGAAATACTAGCTTCCTGTTGCCGATACCGGTTTATGGCCACGGCATAGGTTTCATCAGTAAGTCCATAGGACAAAAAAGCCGTCCAGCGGGTGGGGAGCTTTTTCAGATAGGGAACCATGGAAGTAGCAAAAAGGGTGTATCTCTGGTTTATCAAAAGGTTGGCTAGAATAGCTGTAATTACTGCTCCACCAGCCTGCATAACCCCGATGGCGATATATTGCCCCGCACCGGTAAAACACAAAATAGACATAGCGGTGGCTTGCAGTAGATTCATCCCGGCTTCAGTGGCCAGAACACCAAAGGCAAATCCCAGAGGCAAATAACCTAAAACAATGGGGATTGAATCCTTAATACCTTCCCGGAGCTCCATATTACGCATTTTTTTCTCCTTCATGGAAATAAGCTAAAAGCCCTTAATGCAAAAGGACAGCTAAGGAAATTCTACCATTAAGGGCCAGAGCTAGCCAGCAATAAAATGGCAGGTGAGAAAATTATAGTATGGGTAAGCCGTGATTCAGGTCTGTATTATACACGGTCAAAGATATGATATTACTGCAAAAAGTTATAAATATGCATTAGCGTGCATATTTATACCGCTCCAGCGTCCTTAAT
Source organism: Syntrophomonas sp. (assembly GCF_028707975.1). Lineage (GTDB taxonomy): Bacteria > Bacillota > Syntrophomonadia > Syntrophomonadales > Syntrophomonadaceae > Syntrophomonas. Next base: position 8,741 of record NZ_JAQVZX010000034.1, on the reverse strand, counting down.
AGCGATCGCAGGCTATGTAGGGAACGACCCCCATGTCGTTTTCCCCGAATCAAGCGCAACAACCTTAATAGCGACTGCAAGGCATTGTAAGGGCGGTCTTCGACCGCCCGCTTTCACCTTCGCCAGCGTTTTGTATATTCATGCAACCCTTATGCAATAAAAAGGGGTTTTTGCAGTAGAGTCAAAATATGGATATATATAATATAGGCCATATAGGCTTGATAGTAACGCTCAAACATTTTAGGTTAAGGTATAGCAAGCTTCCCGTATCTCCCACCTTTATGGAGACCAGCTTTGCCACCAGGGAAAAATACCGTCATCCATGCTCCAATCATCTTCTGCACGGTGCTCATAACAGATATCTTGGGGCTCGCTACCTTCTACAAAGGCCATTTCCATCTGCTGGGGACAAGCCTCGCTGGCAACCATCCCACTATCCAGGCAAATATTGAGCATTCTAACATTATCCGGACGATAAAAATCCCCTTCGGCCAGCCTCGGGGAAGCGCCCTCAATAAAATGAGCCCAGATCGGCCCAGCTATTACCCCACCGGACATATTAACTTCTTGATTTTTATCATAACCCACCCAAACCGCGCAACAAATACGGGGGGTAAAGCCGACAAACCAGGCATCCTTGAACTCATCAGTAGTTCCAGTTTTCCCTGCGGCAACCCTTCCTCCAATAATATTGCGGAGATGTGACCCCGTTCCACCCGCTTCCATAACTCCTTCCAGGATATTGGCGATTATATAGGCATTGTCTTCTCCAATTACCCTGCTTTGGAGGGGATGATTTTCTTCTAGAACTTTCCCGTTTCTATCCGTAACCTTCAATATGTAGTAGGCTTTACTGTACAGCCCGCGGTTGGCAAAAACTGCATAGGCTGATGCCATATCTATGGGTCTAACCTCGCTGGCGCCCAAAGGCAAAGAAAGCACCGGTTGAACATTATTAAATCCAAACTTTTCCGCATGGCTGGCGGTAGCCACCGGACCCAAGATACTATTTACCCGAACCGCAACCACATTATCCGATTTCATTACCGCCTCTTTCAAAGTAAATTCGCGCCAGTGATAGGGTTCTTTGCCATAATCGGTTGGCCGGTAAATATCACCGTTGGGTAATTCATACTCCACTTCTTCACACATTATTTTATCAGCCGCAGTAAAACCGGAATAGAGAGCCAGCGAATACATAAAGGGTTTGAAGGTCGAACCGGGCTGGCGTTCGGAAAAAACCCGGTTAAAGGTTGAACTGGCATAATCCCTTCCTCCTATGAGAGCTCGTATCTCTCCGTTGCTGGGATCCACGGCCACCAGAGCCGCCTGCAAATTGGGATCATAAGCCTCTAAGCCTGACTGCAAGGCCTGGTTGGCTGCCCGCTGCATAAATAAATCAAGACTGGTATAAACCTTCAATCCCCCTTGATATATCATTTGATCTCCATATTTTTTGCTCAAATAATCCTTTACCAGAGCAATGAAATAGGGAGCTTCCCCTTTAATATAGCTGGTTTTTTCATATTCGAGCTTCTGCTCCACAGCCTGGGCTCTGCTTTCTTCATCAAGATATCCTTCTTCCTGCATTCTTTGCAACACTTGCAGCTGCCGCTTTCTGGCTGCATCAGGATTGATATAGGGATCATAATTGCTGGGCCAGCGGGGAATACCGGCCAGAAGAGCCGATTCCGCCAGGTTTAAATCCCGGGCACTTTTGCCGAAAAATGTGCGCGCAGCAACCTCGATGCCGTAGGCTCCCTGACCAAAGTAGATGGTATTGCAATACATAGCCAGGATTTCATCTTTGCTATACTGTCTCTCTAACTCCAGGGCATAAAAGAGTTCTTTAAATTTTCGTAAAAAGGTTCGTTCATTGCTCAAAAAAAGGTTCTTGGCGGTTTGCTGGGTTATGGTGCTTCCGCCTTCTACAATCTTTCTTTCCCTGATGTTTACATAGAGAGCCCTTAGAATACCCGCCATATCAATGCCATGGTGCTGGTAAAAATTCTTATCTTCCACCGCGATCACGGCTTTAATAAAATGACCCGGCATTTCGCCAAGATCAATATTAATCCGATTTTGCTCCCCCAATCCCTTTATTGCTTCTCCGTTAACATCATATACCACCGATGCCTGGGGTACTTCGATTCGGGGCAAAGGCCAGGTAAAGCCGGTATGGCAAGCTATTAGGGTTATAATTATGCAACTCAGGATAAATTTACGCAAAGCAACATCCCTCCTTTTTGTAAAATACCCCAGTTTTATAATCTTTATCCGTTGTAAAGGGAAGAAGGAAAGCGGGAAAATCATGGTGGGAAAAAAAGGACAGGCTAGGTGGGGAGCGTCAGGAGTAAGGGTAGGGGGTTAGAAGTGAGAAAAGCTATCGAAAAGCATCAGGCGGGAAATTTTAAGGGGTGAGGGATAATCTGCAAAAATCATCCCTTACCCCTTTCTGCCTTTCTTGGAGTTATATGAATATTGATGTCACTGCAAAAAGTTATAAATATGCATTAGCGTGCATAAAAAGGGGTTTTTGCAGTGGAACCAATATTAAGAATACTTGACACAAATATTACTGATTAATTCCGCCACATCCTGAACATAATCCTGAGCCATTTCAATATGTTCGTAGACCTCGCGCCATTTTATAATCAGAATAGGCTCCTCTTCATTTTCAAATAAAAGGGCTAAGCCCTGGCGGTAATTATTATCCTGTTTTCTTTCCAATTGCCTTATTTCCTCACAGCACTCCAGTATTTCCTTGTTGTTGTGCTCTAAATTCTGCAGCAGGTTCAAAGCTCTTTCCTGCAGAAGCAAGGCTTCACACAAAACATTTACCATTTCTTTTACCCTCTTGTTAGGTCGTCCGGTTTTATATAAAATCATACGATCAATAATACCAGTGATATAATCAAGGGTTGTAGACAATTTTTGAGCCAACTGAAAAGCATCTTCCCGGTCAAAGGGAAGAATAAAACTGGTGTTCAAGCGCCGCATCAATTCCTGAATAATCCGATCCCCTTCATGCTCCATAGCAGTTAATTTTGCCATCTTAATATCCAGATCATTGTAATCGTTGACCACATTTTGCAATATGTCGCCACCTCTTATCACTACGCGTGCGCTTTCACTGAATAACATAAATAGCTGCTCGTCTTTGGTGCCAAATAAACGCAATTGTTCCACCCCCTGATTAGATTTTTGCATAAACGAGAATATTGATTAGTGTTTTTGAGAACAAATTTTAAAGTGCCCTTAGATAATCGGGGCGCAAATAGCTGGTATCATTCCGGTTAATTATTTCATTAATCCAAGTCAGAATTTTTTCTTTATCTTCCGGGAACCTTCCTTTGATAGGTAGATAATTAGAAGCATGATTGCTGCGGAATTCTGTTCCCTCAAGCTCAAAATTCTCTATCATAATACGCATTTCATCCAGTATCTCAAAAGGAGCAGGAAGTTCAAACTCGCCTTTTTGCATTTTCCGGTACAGGGGTGTACGCGGTTCCAGCATCAGGGTTAAAGCACCAACATAGTCGGGATTCATTTCATTTAGGATCTGAGCTGTTTTCTGAGCATGGTCAACTGCCTGTGAAGTTCTTCCCGCCAGGCCCAACAAGACTGTAACCGAGAGAAGAATGCCGGCTTCTCGAATCTTTTTCCCTGCTTCAACCATTTCTTCGTAAGTAACCCCTTTTTTTATATCTTTTAATAGTTCAGGATCTCCGGTTTCCACACCCAGGTAAGCAATAGTCAGCCCAGCCTCTTTTAATCTTTTAAGATCCTCTATATCTTTAGAAAGGATACTGTCGGGACTGGCATAAATCCCAATATGCCTGAGGCTATAAAAGTTCTTTTTAAGCTCGGTAATTATTTTCACTAAATCGCCGGTATCAACCGCCAGTGCATCTCCATCAGCCAGAAAGACCTTTTCCAGGTCTCCATAATATAATTTAGCCATGCGAATATCAGCCATTACTTCATCCAGCGACCTGACCCGGTACTTTTTGTCTTTGTACATGGAACAAAAGGTGCATCTATTATGAGAACAACCTATCGTGACCTGCAGGATATAGCTCCTGGCTTCACTTGGTGGACGGTAGACACTTCCTTCATACCTCATGAATTATTACCTCCCTTGGCTTTATTTAAGTTTATACAATAAGTCGTATTTTGTGAAACACTTTACATATAAAGCTTTAAAATCTAGCCATAATTCTATTTATATTATCACAGAATACTAAATGGGTGCGGGAATTAAGGAGGTTTTTCGATTGAGCCGTAAAAAAGGCCTCATGTCCGAACAACTCAAATATGAAATTGCCCGTGAACTTGGAGTTGACCAGTTGGTGTCAACTCAGGGTTGGGGTGCTGTATCTTCCCGAGACTGTGGCAGTATGGTAAGAAAAGCAATCGAACTGGCCGAGAGGAGTATCTCTAACCAGGTATAGCAAACCGAAATAACCCGCATTCACAAGGGGGATTATTCCCCCTTTTTTATTTTATCTTTCCCCATAAATATTTTCCACAAATAATTCTTATATCGAATCAGGCTATCCGAAAACCAAAAAACGATTATAACCAAAAATGTAGCCAGAATCATGGCTTGTTGCAATCCTGCGCCAATCAAGATTCCCAAGATAGCCGTGATCCACAGGCTGGCGGCCAAAGATAGCCCACTGCTTTGCTTGTCTTCCGCCATCCAGATCAGTCCGGTGCCAATAAATCCTATAGCCGATATGATCTGAGCGGAAAGCCTCCCCGGGTCGCTATACCACGGAAAGGTAAGGTTTTTATAAAATTCATTGGAAACAATTGTGAGCAGGGCTGCAACCATGCAGGTAATGGTATAAGTGCGGGTAGTAGATATCGACCTGTCAGTACTTACACCCAAAATAAAACCCATAATGGCGGCCAGAACTATTCGCCCAACCCAAATCTCCATACTAACCCCCCATGGCCAGGGCCACAACCACCGATGAAAAGGAACGTCCCCATGATATATTCTGGCGACTGACGACCATTCCGTCTTCCGCCATCCGTCCTCCGTCTTCCTACTACATTACCTGGTAGTTAGGGGATTCTTTAGTAATGGATATATCATGCGGATGGCTTTCAATCAAGCCCGCATTGGTAATACGAATAAAACTGGTCTTATTTTGCATTTCCCCGATATTCTCCACTCCACAGTAACCCATACCGGCTTTTAGCCCACCAATGAGTTGGAAAATAGTCTCAGATACATAGCCTTTATAGGGGATACGACCTTCTATTCCCTCTGGAACCAGCTTTTGAGCATCTTCCTGGAAGTAACGATCACTGCTTCCCTGTACCATAGCTCCCAGAGACCCCATTCCGCGGTAAACTTTGTAGCTTCTGCCCTGGAATATTTGCGTCTCACCCGGGCTTTCATCGGTTCCCGCCAGCAGGTTGCCCAGCATTACTGTATCTGCACCGGCAGCAATAGCTTTAGCGATATCCCCCGAATATTTTATGCCGCCATCAGCAATTATGGGTACATTATGCTTTTTAGCCGCCTGAGCGCAATCAAAAACAGCGGTTATCTGCGGAACGCCAATTCCAGCTACTACCCGGGTAGTACAAATAGAGCCCGGCCCAATTCCTACCTTTATCGCATCAGCTCCGGCTTTAATCAATTCTTCAGTGGCTTCCGCCGTAGCAACATTACCGGCAATAAGCTCGATTTTCGGAAATTGTTTCTTGATGCTGCTCACCATTCTTATCACGCTTAGAGAATGACCATGTGCCGTATCCACTACTATAACATCCGCCCCGGCCTTTTTGAGGCCTTCCACCCTTTCCAGGGTATCGTGGGCTATTCCAACGGCTGCTCCAACCAGCAAGCGTCCTCGGTTGTCCTTGGCAGCGTTGGGATATTTCGAAGTTTTTTCGATATCTTTTATAGTAATTAAGCCCATTAAATTGAAATCATCGTCTACCAGCGGGAGTTTTTCTATCTTATATTTTCTAAGTAAATCCATGGCCTGGTCCATACGGGTGCCTACCGGTGCAGTAACCAGTCCTTCACTGGTCATGACATTTTTTATTAATTGGGTGAAATCGGTTTCAAATCGTATATCCCGGTTGGTGATAATGCCCACCAGCCTGCTTCCTTCGGTAATAGGCACTCCCGAAATGTGATAATGTTCCATAATATCGAGAGCATCCCGAATAGTGTTCTCCGGCGATAAGTAAAAAGGATCCGTTATTATTCCATGTTCGGAACGTTTTACCCGATCCACCATTTTACTCTGTTCATCGATGGACATATTTTTATGAATTATGCCAATGCCACCTTCTCTGGCCACAGCAATAGCCATCCTGGTTTCAGTTACTGTATCCATCCCCGCACTCAAAACAGGAATACCTAACCTTATATTACGACTAAGCCTGGTTGAGACATCAACCTCCTGGGGGAGAACTTCAGACCTTCCCGGTACGAGCAACACATCATCAAAGGTGAGACCTTCTTTGCCAAATTTCTCACTCATTGTCTGGCCCCCTTTAGAAATTTAGATTATAGTATCCTATTCTCCACTATTTTTCAAGGCAAACCCATATAATATGCTTAATCTCCACCAATTACTGAACTAATTCCATAGTGAATAAAGTGTTGGCGGAGAGACTCCACCGTTTCATTACTAACCTGGAATTTTTCCGCCATCTCCTGGCTGCTCTTTCCCTTTTCTATACAGTCCAATAGTTCATCGAAATCAACTCCTGCTTCCTGGCTCATTTCTGCCAGAGAAGGCATTCTGCTCCAGGGAGGGAAAGAACCCTTTCCCTTGTTCTGATGCTCCATCTATCGCACCTCCTAAACTCATCCTTTGCCCTCACTCCTTACTTTTATTATTATGCCATTATTGTCTTTTATCATGTGCCTGACGACCACTCCGTCTTCTGTCTTCTGTCTTCCGTCCTCCGTCCATGTATTTATAATAAAAAGGTGCCCAAAGTACTAAAATATGATAGAATCGCAGTGAACTGAGTGAGTTGAAGCAGGATTATTAATCATAATTCGTTTAACAGGTGGTATGCTTATGAAAGCAATCATTATCGGCGCTGGAAAAGTAGGGTTTAGCATGGCGGAGATGCTCTCCGAAGAGAATCACGATGTGGTGGTAATTGAACAATCCTCGGAAAGACAGCAGATTCTTGAAGACACCCTGGATATTCAGGTTATCAATGGCAGCGCTTCGAGCTTTTCGGTGCTGGAGGCGGCCGGGGTCAAGGATGCTGACCTCCTTTTGGCCGTAACTGAATTTGACGAATTAAATATGCTGGCCTGTATGCTGGCCAAGCATTACGGCACCAAGGTTACTGTTGCCCGGGTGCGCAATACCGAATACCTGGAACTCAAAAACATCTCCTTAAACCAGCTTATGGGTATCGACCTCATCATAAATCCGGAACGGGTTACTGCCTTTCACATTGCTCAGATTGTAAAAAATCCTGAGGCTTTGAATGTGGATTACTATGCCGAGGGCAAGGTGCAGCTGGTAGAACTCCGTATTCGGCCAGATTCGCCTCTGGTGGGGAAAACACTAAAAGATGTGGATAGCTCTTTGCCCTACAATATTGTATCTATACTTCGCAAGCATAAGATGATCGTCCCCCGGGGTCAGGATACTTTTTACCCCGGTGACCACATCAATTTGATGGCCCAAAGTGCTGACATTGCTGAAGTGGAAAAGCTCCTGGGCTTTTATCGTCATAAAATAAACCAGGTTACTATACTGGGTGGAGGCCGCACCGGTTACCATCTGGCCCAGATCCTGGAAGAACAAAAACTATTGCTCAATATTAAAATTATTGAAAAGGACTTTAGACGCGCAGAAAGAATATCGGAGAAACTAAAAAACACCTTGGTAATCCACGGGGATGGCAGTGATTACCAGTTGCTGGATGAAGAAAACATAGGCCAATCCGACATTTTTGTGGCGGTAACCGATGACGACAAAATTAACATGCTTTGCTCCCTTATCGCCAAGAACCTGGGAGTTAAAACCACCATCTGCCAGCTTAAGCGCTTTGAGGTTATTCCCCTGGTTGAGCAGATTGATATCGACATTGTCCTTAGTCCTCGTATTCTTACCGCCGGGGCCATTTTAAAATACATCCGCCGGGGTGATATTGTTTCGGTTACGGTTCTGGGCGAAGAGAAGGCGGAAATGCTGGAACTCTTTGCCCAGCCAGGCTCAGTTGCGGTTAACAAAAAGATTCAAGATATCAAATTCCCCCGCGGTTCAGTGGTAGGCGCAGTGGTAAGGGGCGAGCAGGTTATAGTCCCCGATGGCAACTTCAAGATTGATGCCTTTGACCGGGTTATTGTTTTTACCCTGCCCAAAGACCTGCCTCGGGTGGAAAAACTCTTTCTCAAGGGGGCCTGGCTCTTTTGATTAGAACTCGCGTTATACTGGGATACCTGGGAAGAATAATCTTGATTATTGGTATCTCTATGCTGTCGAGCGTGCTCTGCTCCCTTTATTACCGGGAATCAATAATCATCCCTTTTATCCTGGCCGCCGGAGTAACTATTGCTACCGGACTCTTGCTGGTTTTTTCTGCTGAAAAGCAGGCCATTCACTACAAAGAAGGATTTGTAATTGTCAGCTTGGGTTGGCTTTTGGCCTCCCTCTTTGGCAGCCTCCCTTACATCTTTACCGGATGCCTGCCTTCATTTGCTGATGCATTTTTTGAGACCGTATCCGGTTTTA
>NZ_JAQVZX010000121.1 GCF_028707975.1 Syntrophomonas sp. | reverse complement strand
AGGGGACTTGGGATGCTTAAGATAAAGACAAGTAATTTGAAGCCAGGAATAAAGCTGGGGAAAGATATTTATTCTTATGATTCCCAGCTTCTCTTGACCAATGGCAGCACCATTACCCAGGAACATCTCGACAGCTTTGCGCGGAGAAATATCGAAGAAGTATTCATTTTGGATGAATCTCAGCGTATTAAGCCGGAGCACCAGTTCGAAGATGTTTACCAGGATGCCCTGGAAGTGGTTAATTCATTTATGGTTGGGGCTATGCTGGGAAGTGCCCTGGATTTCCAGGAAATAAATAAAACCGTGGATTTATTGCGGGAACAGGCTTTTGATGCTATCGACCTTTTCCGACAAATGCGCTTGATGAAGGATAAGGGGGATTATCTTTTTACCCATTCGATAAATGTTTCCCTTCTCTGCATATTGATGGGAAGGTGGTTAAAGTGTGAGCAGAATACCATCAGAGAACTAGGAGTAGCCGGTCTTTTGCATGATGTGGGCAAGGTATTTATTGAAAACGATATTCTTAATAAACCCGGAAAATTAACGGAGCAGGAGTATGAGGAGATAAAAAAGCATACAGTGCTGGGTTACAATTTTATTAGTCAGAACATAAGTATGAATCGCGAAGTGGCCAATGCTGCCTTAATGCACCATGAAAGGGTAGATGGATCCGGTTATCCCTCAGGATTAAAGGGCCAATTAAACTTCTATGCTGCAGTGGTAGCTGTAGCCGATGTTTATGATGCCATTACATCGGCCCATTCCTACGCCAATAAAAGGTCTCCCTATTCTGCCGCTGAAATACTTTGGCAGGATTCTTTTGGTAAACTGGATGCCAGGATAACTAAAGTATTTTATGATAAAATCACTAATTTCTATGTAGGCAACAAGGTTTTGTTGAGCAATAAGAAAGAGGGACTAGTTATTTATGTAGATCCTTCTCAACCTACTCGTCCGATAGTTATGGTCGAGGATGAATTTTATAACCTGGCTATTGATCGTTCGATTACTATTCTGGACATAATTGATTAGGTATAATTAACAAAGACCTGTATAATGGCTTTATATGAATAAAACTCGATGACAAATGGAAGAATGAAAATACCTATTTAAGCCATAAAAAAATAAAAAAATAAAAAAAACATGATTCAATAGCAGGAATTACCGATTTTTTGAGGAATGAGTGTAAAATATGGATAAAAAAATTTTAAAGGGAGGACTATGTCGTGAACAAATCGGAACTGGTTAAATCTCTGGCTGAAAAGGCGGAAATTACCCAAAAAGATGCTGCCAAAGTTTTGGATGCAATGGTTGAGAGTATTCAGCAAGCCCTGGCCGGTGGGGACAAAGTGCAGATTATTGGCTTCGGTAGTTTCGAGGTCCGTGACCGCAAGGAAAGAAAGGTTATCAGTCCAGCAACGGGAAAAGAAATTACTGTTCCTGCTACCAAGGTTCCAGCGTTTAAACCCGGCAAATCACTCAAAGAAGCAGTAGCTGTTAAGAAGAAAGCCGCTCCAGCGAAGAGCGCTGCAAAGAAAAAGCCAGCCAAGAAGAAATAAGTCGGCAGATACAAAGAAAGAATAAAGATAAATACCAATAATAAAAGAGGCATATATATATGCCTCTTTTTATCGGGTAAGTTTATCCTCTAACCCAAGTATAACAATCTCCCCTACCCCCCGTGCCCACAACCACAATAGTGACCGCAGGGAGCATCAGGAACACCCTTTTTTAATTAAAAAAGTAAGTAAATCTATAAGCGGAGTTCTGTATTAGATAGTCATCTATCTGGGACAGCAGTTACCTGCTGCCTCTAGCGACCTAACCCGGGAACGAGACGGGCCGCCTCATTGTTCCCCTATTCGGTCTTGCTCCAGGTGGGGTTTGCCGAGCCATTCAGTCGCCTGAACGCTGGTGAGCTCTTACCTCACCTTTCCACCCTTACCGAAAACGGAGACCAGAACCCGGAGAAAATCCGACTTCCGTTCTCTGGACTTCGTTTTCGGCGGTTTCTTTCTGTGGCACTTTCCTTAGGGTTGCCCCCACTGGATGTTATCCAGCACCCTGCCCTGCGGAGCTCCGACTTTCCTCAGGTAATAAATACCTGCGACTATCTGATTTACTTACTTTATCTACAAAGATGCAAGGTTTATTATAATAGCCAGGGGACTAATTGTAAAGTTTTCGCGAAGTTGCGGAGAATTTGAAAAAACTTTTTTAAAAAGCAGGAAATGCTTATTTTCTATAGAATAGTCTAGATAGATCAAAACGGGGACTAACGGATTCTAACTTAAACATTTAGTTTCCTTGTGTTACTCAGCTTAAAGTATTAAAATATTAAGTAAAAGAAATAAAGAGGAGGTGAAAAGGTGTTAGCAATATTTGGATCAGCGGGTGCAGGGCACGGAATTTGGGCAAATCCCCTGGTAGTACTTGCAATAGTAGCGGCATCAATCTATATTTTCTTGAAATTCTGTAGTTGGGCAAAAAACCAACAGCTATCAGCCGGAGCCAAGAAGATGGTATTCATTATTACAGGTTTGGGCTTGGTAGTGTTTAATGTGCTATATGTCAGAGGCAATACAATGGTTCACGAAAGTGGTGATTGGAGCGGAGCTACCACCGCATTATTAGCATCTTTGGTATGGGTTTTCATTTTCGCTTATGCCTTGATGGCGGATACGAAAGCGGAATAATAAAAGGCTGAACAGGCGGCTGAGGGCCGCCTTTTTCTTTTATCAAGCTTAGTTTTAATTTTTATGGACGGTAGGTGCCTTGCTTATGGCTGAAAGGACGAGAATCACTTTAAAAAGCCCTGACGGGCCGCCTATGGAGTTCTGGACCTTGGCAGGTAAAAACCTCTGGGATAGCATAATGGCCAGCGGAATGGTCATCGGAGGGGCCTGTGGCGGTAAAGGAAATTGCGGCCAGTGCAAGGTTAGGCTGGAGGGAGAGATTGATGAAATTAGTGATAGCGAACGCCAGCATCTTCTTCCGGAAGAATTAAGAACCGGCACCAGGCTAGCATGCTTTTGCCGGGTTAAAGGGCCCCTGACGGTATATCTTGATCCCCTCGCTCTGGCTATCCAGGATCAGGCCTGGCTTAAGACCGATTCGCCCTATTCCGCTTTTTCCGCTTCGGTAAAAAATCGCCAGATTCTGATTCCGGGAATGGAGAAGGATTGTCCGGTTCCACTCCTTAAGCGCCTGGCCCGAGCCTTGCCCGGCTTAAAGTTGGAATTGAGCGTGGACAATTTAAACCAGCTGGCGCTTATTGACCGGTTGGGGAGACCTGCTTTGGAACTGCAGGCCCTGGTATGTCAGGAGCAAGCAGTAAAATATATCGGGCGCAGCAGGGAAAAGGCTTGTGGACTGGCCCTGGATTTAGGCAGCACCAGCCTCTTTGGTGCCCTGCTAGACCTGGAGGATGGGGAGCACTTAGCCATCTCCAGTAAAGCTAACATGCAGAGGATATACGGCGCAGATATCTTGTCCCGGGTGAGGCACTGTCTGGAAAACCCGGACGGACTGGAACGACTGCAACAGATCCTGTTGAATAACCTCTCCAGTATGATAGGAGAAATGCTGGAAGAGACCGGACTTTCACCGGAGCATATATACTATCTGGTGCTGGTAGGTAACCCGGTTATGTTGCACTTTTTTCTGGGATTAAATCCGGCAGGATTTGCCCGAGCACCATATGCCGGTCTTTTTTGTGATGAATTCACTTACCCGGCCGCAGGCCTGGGGCTTCCGGTAAACCAGAAGGCAGAAATACTGCTCCTTCCTCAAGTTGGCGGTTTTGTGGGTGCTGATACCGTGGCCGCTGTTTTAAGCCTGCCCGACTGGAGGAGCAGCCGTTTTTTGCTGCTTGATATAGGTACCAATGGTGAAGTTGTACTGGGAGACCGGGGGAAATTGTGGGCGGCTTCAGCCGCTGCGGGTCCTGCCTTTGAAGGTGGGGGAATCAGCAGCGGAATGATTGCTGGAGATGGCGCTATTGACAAGGTATTTCTAAACCCCGAAGGGGGACTGGAATATAACCTTATAGGAGAGAGCTTGGCCCGCGGGCTATGCGGTTCAGCGATTATTGATATAATAGCCTGCCTGTGGCGGGCGGCTTATCTGGATAGTAACGGCATAATTACTGAATTGGCCGGGGAGAAACTAAGAATGCGTCAGGGGGAAAGGGGAGCGGAAATAATCCTGGTGGAAGAAAAAGAATCCTTCCGGAGTACTCCGGTAGTCTTTAACCAGGAGGATATAAGGCAGGTACAACTGGCCAAAGCAGCCTTGCGGACAGCTATTGACATCTTGATGAAAGAAGCAGGATCAGGGCCGGAGAAGCTGGAAAAAGTTTACCTGGCCGGAGCTTTTGGCAATTACCTGGACCCCCGCAATGCGCTTGGCATAGGCTTGATTCCTCCGCTAGAAGAGGAGAGAATAAAAAATATTGGTAATGCTGCTGCTTCTGGAGCGATTGCGGCATTATTGTCTCAAGACAAACAGCGGGAAGCCCGCGCGATAAAGGAACAAGTACAGTATGTGGAACTCGCCCTATATCCTGATTTCCAGTCCCTCTACCTCAATAATTTGAATTTTCCCCTTGGAGCCGCCGGGAAGTAATGCTGAGTTTTGAATCTATGCAGAAACAGGGGGGGCTCCTTGAGGCAATAAGAACCCCCTCTTTTCATACCCA
>NZ_JAQVZX010000120.1 GCF_028707975.1 Syntrophomonas sp. | reverse complement strand
GATACCCTTTTGCAGTTTGACTTTGGCAACGGTATGGACAAAACCTTGAGCAGCAATCTGAACAAGATTCGAGTCTATGAAAAAGCCAGCGGTACTGAAGTTAAACACTCCAACTATAATTATATAAAACAAGGCTCAGGAAATGACGCCGTTAAATTGCGCCGGCTTGAACTTATGTTTAACAACCTGAAACCAGGCACCGCTTATGTAGTGGAACTGGAAGCAGGCATTGAGGCTAATAACGGCAGCACCCTGGGCAGCAAACAGAGCTTCGAATTTAGCACATCGGGCACAACAGCAGGGGGAGGAGTAGCTGTTCCAGCAGATGAAAAGTCATATGGTCAGGAAGCCGCTACTATTAACGAGCAGGGTGCCAGAATCGATATTCCAGCAGCGGCTTTTGACCAGGATTTCAAGGTAAAGGTAAGAAAAGTAGAGGATGTTTCCCAACTACCCCTGGCGGAGAAGGGCAAACTTATCAGTGATGTAGTCGAGATAGAAAAAGATAAGAGCGGAGAGTTTAAGAAAGCAGTAAGCATTACTCTCAGTTTTGATAAGACCAAAGTAGATAGCAACAAATATGATATCCAGATCCGTTATCTGGATGAGAAGGCAAATAAATGGCTTCCCCTGTCCAATATCAAAGTAGACCTGGCCGCAGGCCAGGTTAGTGGCCAGACCAAACATTTTACCAAGTTTGCGGTTATAGCTGCGGAAAAGGCAACCGTCCCGGAACAGAAAGCAATTGAGAATAATAAAGTAGTCAAACTAAGCGATATCCAGGGACACTGGGCCCAGAAAGCCATTGAGGAACTACTGGCTTCCGCAGCTATCGGAGGCTATCCCGACGGAAGCTTCAAGCCCGAGCAGAATATTACCCGGGCAGAGTTTACCAGCATTCTGGTCAAGGCTCTGAAGCTGAATGTTAAGGATGGTAAAGTGTTTGACGATACCGCCCAGCACTGGGCCAAGGAGGCCATAGCTGTGGCAGCTGCCAGTGGAATAGTAAGCGGTTACAGTGAAAGCATTTTTGCTCCGGATGAATCCATTACCAGGGAACAGATGGCAGTAATGGTGGTCAATGCCGCCAAACTGGCGGAACTCAACGAAAACAAGGTCTTTAGTGATGCCGATCAGGTTTCCGCCTGGGCCAGGAAAGCAGTAGCTGTGGCCAACGCACATAGCATTATTTCCGGTTATCCGGACAACAGCTTCCGTCCCCGTGCCAATGCGAGCCGGGCCGAAGCTGCCATGGTAATAGCCAAATCCTTGAAATTGGCCGGTTAAAAGCACTTGCGGTTCTTGCCAGGAAAATGCCGGGTGGGATTCTTTTTTGCCGAAACAGCGAAAGGAGCAAAACGATGCAGGATACCCCCAAAGCCAATCGTTTGCATATAGCTATATTGGGCCGGCGCAATGCCGGGAAATCCAGTTTGATAAACGCCCTGACCCAGCAGGAAATAGCTCTGGTTTCGGAGGTGGCGGGAACTACTACCGATCCGGTTTTCAAGGCTATGGAGATACTGCCTATCGGTCCCTGCATGATAATCGATACCGCCGGCATTGATGATGAAGGTCAACTGGGGGAATTACGAATCAAGAAAAGCCGGGAGGTGCTAAACCAAACGGATTTGGCTTTGCTGGTAATTGACCCGGCTCTGGGTATAAGCGAATACGAGCTGGAATTGAAGCAGGAAATCCAGAGCAGGAAGATAGCGCTCATCGGGGTCTTAAACAAAATAGACCAGGGCAAATTCGATAAAAAAAGCCTGGAAAAACAGCTGGGGCTGTCCCTGGTAGCAGTAAGTTCCCTCAGCAGGGAAGGGATAGAACTATTAAAAGAACGGATTATAGAGCGGGCACCGACCCATTTCGAAGAAGCCCATATAGTGGGGGATCTCATCGAGCCCGGGGATATCTGTTTGCTGGTAGTGCCCATTGACCTAGCTGCTCCCAAGGGACGGCTCATACTGCCCCAGGTGCAGACCATCCGTGATCTGCTGGAAAGTGATGCCACCGTCATGGTGGTCAAGGAAAACCAGCTGCGCCAGGCTCTGGAGGGGCTTAAGAAAAAACCGCGCCTGCTTATTACGGATTCCCAGGTCTTTGGGAAAGTAGCGCCACAGACCCCGGATGAGGTGATGCTCACTTCCTTTTCCATACTCTTTGCTCGCTTCAAAGGGGACCTTCTGGAACTGGTGCGCGGAGCCAAAGCCATCGAAAAGCTGCGTCCCGGCGACCAGGTCTTGATAGCCGAGGCCTGTACCCATCATGCCCAGGACGATGATATCGGGCGGGTGCAGATACCACGCTGGCTGAACCGTTATGTGGGGGGAGAACTGGACTTCCACTGGTATAGTGGCAGCGGCTATCCTGAGAATCTAGAACAATTCAAGCTGGTGGTGCACTGCGGCGCCTGCATGATCAACCGGCGGCAGATGCTCCACCGGATAGATTTGGCCCGGGAAAGCGGGGTGCCGATTGTAAACTACGGGGTTCTGCTGGCTTTTGTAAATGGCATACTGGAGCGAACCTTGCAGCCTTTTCCCCAGGCCCGGGCAGTGCTCAAGGAAGAGCAGGCCTGATTTCATGGGAAACCCTCATGCTCAGAGGACACAACACCGATGAAAATTGAGGAACAACAAGGACGGGGATTTTCTGACGCAGATTTTCGCAGATTTATTATAATTTACGCGGATAGTATCAGCGTATATCACCCTGCGGGTACCACTAATACTCTATTCGGTCGCTATTAAGGTTGCTGCGCCCGAAGGGTCAGCGTCCCGCTGCGTCAAAAAGTTTATTTTCTTAATAGCAACGGGGGATAAGCTTATGACTGTGATCCCAAATGGATATCAGAAGGCACCTGCGGAAGTGCTGGCAAAACAGCAGGCCTTTTTCCAGAGCGGCGCCAGCCGGGAACTGGCTTTTCGAATGCAGGAACTGCAGAAGCTAGAGCGGGCAATCGATAAATGGGAGGACGAGATACTGCGGGCTCTGGAGTTGGATCTGGGCAAATGCCGGCAGGAAGCCTATATGACTGAAGTAGGGCTGCTTCGAGCCGAGCTGGCCTATATCATGAAACACCTCCCCGCCTGGGTGCAAACCCAAAAAGTAAGAACACCCCGGTTGTACCCGGGAGCTAAAAGCCTGATCTATC
The DNA here is from genome assembly GCF_028707975.1 of Syntrophomonas sp. GTDB lineage: Bacteria > Bacillota > Syntrophomonadia > Syntrophomonadales > Syntrophomonadaceae > Syntrophomonas. The sequence goes on along the minus strand of NZ_JAQVZX010000120.1, from coordinate 1,553 downwards.
CGGAACCTCTGGGCCAGGTACTTATTATCAGTCCCTGGAACTACCCGGTTTATCTGGCTTTAACCCCCCTGCTGGGAGCGATGGCCGCCGGTAATTGTGCGGTAATAAAACCTTCCGAATTGGCCCCGCACAGCTCTTCACTCCTGCAGGCCCTTATCCAGGATACCTTTCCGGAGGAATACATTGCGTTGTTTGAAGGTGGGGCCGAGATTAGCAGCGAGCTGCTGGAGCAGCCCTTTGACCACATTTTCTTTACCGGAGGTTCGGTGGTGGGACGACTGGTGATGCAGGCCGCGGTCCGGAGGCTTACTCCGGTGACCCTGGAACTGGGCGGGAAAAGTCCTTGCCTGGTGGATCAGGATGTAAATATTGAATACACGGCCCGCCGCATCGTCTGGGGCAAGTTCTTGAATGCCGGCCAGACCTGCGTGGCCCCCGACTACCTCTTGTTGCAGCGGGAGATAAAAGAGCCCCTGCTGAGAAAAATGGGGGAAGTGCTGCTGAAGTTCTACGGTGCCAATCCTCGCCAGAGCCCCGATTATGCCCGTATCATCAGTGAAGGACATTTCCAGCGGCTAGAGGCCCTGCTGGCCGATGGCCGCATTCTCTATGGCGGCGAGGCCGTGCGGGAAGAACGCTACATTGCTCCCACCATCATGGATGAAATAGAACCTGGCAGCCCTTTGCTGCAGGAAGAAATATTTGGCCCCCTTTTACCGGTGCTGGAATTCGGGAACCTGGAGGAGGCTATCGAATTCGTCAATGAACGCCCCAAACCCCTGGCCCTGTATTTTTTCTCCCACAACCGGAAACGGCAGGAGCAGGTCTTAAGGCACAGCAGCTCCGGAGGTGTCTGCATAAATGATACCTTGAGCCACATCTCCAGTCCTTACCTGCCTTTTGGCGGGGTAGGAGAGAGCGGTATGGGCAGTTACCATGGGCGGGCTTCCTTTGAGCTTTTTTCTCACAAAAAAAGCATCTTGAAACAAAGCTTGTCATTCGATATACCCCTTAAATATCCGCCCTATAGAATACCTCTTCAAGCCTTAAAAAAACTGCTCAAAATTCTCCAAGCTTAATGAATATGCAGGGAAATTCCCATTTCCAGCGCCTGATACCTCAAACGCAGCATATGGATATCATAATGTGCAAGTGTTTGAGCTTCTCAAATCAGAGAAAGACAGTCCCGCTCTTCGTCTATATCACCATCACGGCTCAAGTACAGGTGTTTTTCTCCATTGGCATCTGTAGCGATAAAAGCCCCACCCACATTATCTTGTTCTATTTCCTGGAACAGTTCTTCCAGATTTAGCCTGCGTCCATCACTCAATTCAATGTTCACTATCTCACCCTTATCATTTCTATTTATGCATTAAATGGTTTTTTGATTCACTGTTTTTAATCGCCTTTATTACCGCATGGCAGATGCTCGTGAGGCCCTACATCTATACAGTTCAGGGATTATACTTAATTATTATGATCTAAGATTTTATTATTGATGTTAGTCCTGGTGGTTGCACTGAAATACTTATTCCCGGTTAAGGATTGGGAAG
>NZ_JAQVZX010000119.1 GCF_028707975.1 Syntrophomonas sp. | reverse complement strand
TAAAAAAGAAGATAGGACTCTTTTCACTGTCCTATCTTCCAGGAAAATTAAAACCTGATTTTAAATTAACCCCCCATGGGTATAAGGACCCTACTCCTAACTTCATTTACTAATTCTTATTTGATGTCACTGCAAAAAGCTATAGATATGCATTGTCTTGCATAAATATACCGCTCGCAGTCTTCGCATGGGCAACACCTGCGGCTTGTCTCGCGGCTCAAGGGGTACCGCGCTAATCTCCCATCCTGGTCGGTAGCGCTCTCGCGACGTCCTGTCGCTCGCCCCCTTTCGCCTGCTCGCCTTCGCCGGGTGTTGCATCCATGCTTCACCAACGCTCGCTTTGTATATTTATACAACCCTTATGCAACAAGAAGGGTTTTTGCAGTAGAGTCTTTATTTAAAACTGCGGAGCGGTTTCAGCACACTAATACTCGTCCAGGTTCTCCAGGGCGTCATTAAGCAGTTCTTCATTATTAAACTCATACTTGCCTTCCCTTATTGCGCTTTGAATCTCTGCAGGCAAAGTCTCCATGCTAATAGATGTCACTCTCAATAGTACTTCATTATCTTCATCCGGTCCCTGATAAACGGCAACTTTACCCTGATATTCCTTGAGCAGATACTTCTCCTTATCCAGCGGACACCAATCATCAATTATCTGATGGATACAGAGGGTGTCGTTTTGCAGGCTAAGCGTAAAACCATTTTGCGGTGAATAAATCCGCCTTATTTCTGACAAGCTCTTGCCCAGCAACTGCTCTTTGGGTTCGAACTCGGAAATTACCACATGCTGGCAACGCTTGTATTCCTTCTCCATCACCACCTGGCTCTTTTCATTTATCCGCTGCTCCTCAATCTGGCTTTTATCATCTATTCCCAACACTGGTTTCTGCCTGACTTCCAAAACCTTATGGCTGCCAATAAAATAACCGCTCAGAAAAACCATTATTAATATGCTCAGCAGAGTGATTCCGGTAAAAGTTCTTTTCATTGCCATCACCTCTGCAGCTTATGTTTTCCATTTTTTCTCTTTTTTATACAAAACGAAAGCGGGAAGTTTCCCGCTTTCGTAGGCTTTTTATCTTAATTATAGTAAAAAATAGAGTTTGAAGTATGAAGGACAAAGTTGTCATCAACCCCGTCGCCGTGTCAATCGAGTGCTGCAATTATTTCATCAGGAATAGACATATTGGTGTAGACATTTTGTACATCATCATGATCTTCCAGAAGTTCAATAAGTTTTATGATTTTCCCCGCCAGGTCAACATCAGTGATATCAACCGTATTTTCCGGCAGCATTATTATGTCAGCCTCATCTATGGGAAGCTTCTCCTCTTCCATCGCTTCCTTTACCAGCATAAAGCTTTCTGGTAAAGTCAGGACTTCATATTCCTCGTCTTCCTCCCTGACATCCTCAGCACCTGCATCCAATACCTTTAGCATAAATTCTTCTTCATCAATGTCCAGCTTATCCTTTTTTACGCTAATTAAGCCTACTCTTTTAAACATCCAGGCTACACAACCACTCTCACCAAGATTTCCGTTGTTTTTCGAAAAAAAATGCCTAATTTCCGAAGCAGTTCGGTTGCGATTATCGGTAGCAATTTCCAACATTACCGCTATTCCCCCGGGGGCATAGCCTTCATATATTATTTCCTCGATGGTCTCGCTGTCAATTTCCCCTGTACCTTTCTTAACCGCACGATTAATGTTCTCATTAGGCATATTTATAGCCTTGGCCTTTTGAATAGCTAACTTTAATTTGGAATTGGCTTCAGGATCTCCGCTACCACCAGTACGCACTGCAATAGTAATTTCTTTGGCTATCTTGGTAAACTCTTTTCCTCTTTTTTCATCCGAGCGGGCTTTTTTATGCTTGATATTAGCCCATTTGGAGTGTCCTGCCATTATCTTTTCCCCCCTATTGGTCTAATCCCCCTTCTACAAATCTGCTTAATAAGCTTCTCGATTGCTTAAACAAAGGGGGCATCTGTTTATTTACCATATTCCTGGAATTATCCTACTGCTTTGTTCCATATATTGCTTATATTCTTCACCAAAATGCTCCAGGAGGAATTCTTCCTCTATATTAATACGATAGACTATGGCCGGAATAACTGCAAGCACGGTTAATAAAAGGGCCGCTCCAGAATTGAAGATGCAAGAGAGGGATAAAACACTAAGCAAGGCGCTGAGGTAAAAGGGGTGCCTGATTTTTCGGTATGGTCCCTCTTTAACCAGGCTATGTTCTTCATAAAGTGCAACCCGGGGATTATAATACGAACCCAAATGAATAATGGCCTGGTAGCGGACTGCTATATATATTAAAAAAAGGATAAATCCCAATATCGTTATTTCCGGTTCCAATAAAGTAACTCTGGTATATTTAAACTCCAGAAAATCAAGCAAGGCAACGAATAAAACCAGCATGGAAGAAAGCTGCAGATAAAGATAGGATCTCTGATCATCGTCTTCCACCACCAGGGTTTGTGGTTCCCGGTATATAATGGTTTCAATTATCGCCCAGGTAAAAAAAAGGGCAAAAAAGCCCATTACGACCCAAAAGTCAAAGGAAGGCAATCGCTGGCTGGCGATGTATCCAATGTAGGAAAATACCGCCAGGAAAATTAGCATACGAATAGCTACTTGCCGCTTGCGAGGACTCAAATCTTTATACCTCCTGCTCTTTTGAAACTAACATCCCATGTCCCAAGGGGCACAAGCACCTATGAAAAATGAGTTTAAGCATCGGAAGAAACTGCGGAGCAGTTTCAACACACCGCTGCAACAAGGCGGGGGATTAGAACCCACCACCTGTTTGGTTAATAGGAACCGAACGCATTAAGAAGCGGGGGAGATATTTTACCTCGTTATAATCGCTTGTTATATAGTAAGATGGGGTAGGAAATAACCCCTCCCCCTTCTGACGACCGACGACCAATAATGATATATTCCTAATTTCTAAGTTCAGGAGGGATCATAGCCACCGGGGGCATCTTGCGCTTGTGCTGGCTGCCAGCCATCATACCCTCGATTTTGTTAATAACTTCCGGGCTTCCATCACCGCTTGCCAGATAATTATCCAGTTCTTCGTAGGTTAAGCCCATTTCCCCTTCATCCGTCTGTCCTGACCATAAGCCACCAGAGGGCGGTTTATTAACTATGGTTTCTGGCACACCCAAAAACTGTGCCAGTTCGTATACTTCCCGTTTTAATAAATCCCCTAACAACTGGAGGTCAACCCCAGCGTCTCCGTACTTGGTTGAATAGCCTACGCAAAGTTCGCTTTTGTTACTGGTACCCAAAACCAGGTAGTTTCTGGCCTGAGCCGAATAATAGAGGGCCATCATTCTGAGCCTCGACTTTATATTACCCCGTAGTAATTTGCCCTTTAAACCTTCACACTTGAGATAGGATTCAAACTGGGTGGATAACAAATGGTAAGCATTATCTAAATCGATAATTCTATAAGGAATATTAAACTTTTCCACTAAAGCTTGACTATCCATGCGATCAACAACATCACTTTCACAGGGTAACAACAGAGTCATACAATTCTCAGGAAATGCTTTCTTGGCAATAATAGCCGCAACTGCCGAATCAACTCCCCCACTCACCCCTAAAACAATTCCCAGGGCACCTGCCTCTTTTACTTTTTGTCGAGACCATTCCATTAAGTAATTAACTACGGCTTCGGGATTCATTCTCCCCAACTCCCCCTCTAATCAAACAATTCGGTTGACATATATTTCTCTGCTCCATCAGGTGCAATAGCCAGAATTTTTTGGCTTGGATCCATATCCCGGACCAGGTTCAAGGCTGCAAATACCGCCGCACCTGATGATATTCCCAGTAGCAAAGCTTCCTTTTTAGCCATCTGCCGACAGGTTTCGATGGCATCTTCATCACTAACGGGAATTATCTGGTCAACCATTTCAATATTCAACACGGGCGGAATAAATCCTGCCCCAATTCCTTGGATTTTGTGAACTCCAGCCGTATTTCCACTTAAAACTGCTGATTTTGCCGGTTCAACCGCAACGATTTTTATCTTGGGTAATGATGATTTCAAGGCCTTGCCGGTTCCACTCAGGGTTCCCCCGCTACCTACTCCACAAATAAAGATATCCAGTTTATGCTCCATTTGCCGCAATATTTCCTGAGCGGTTGTTATTTCATGACTTTCTGCATTATCCTGGTTTTCAAATTGTTGTACCAAAAAATAGCGGGAATCGCTTGTAGCCAGTTCCCGGGCTCGCCCCACTGCTCCCGGCATACCTTCTTCTGCTGGGGTTAACAGGAGTTGTGCTCCGTAAGCCCTTAAAATCTTTTTTCTCTCATCACTCATGTTCTCCGGCATTACAATCAGAATCGGGTATCCTTTGATGGAGGCAGCCATGGCCAGTCCAATGCCGGTATTACCGCTGGTGGCTTCCAATATTATTGAATCTTTTTTTAATAAGCCCCGGGCTTCAGCCTTTTCAATCATATAAAGACCAGGCCGGTCTTTAATACTTCCCCCGGGGTTGAATCCCTCTAGCTTGACATAAACCTCGGCCTGACCAGCACCAAGCATCCTGTTCAGTTTGATTACCGGAGTCTCCCCAATCAGTTCCAGCACATTATTTACTACCTTCATTTTTATAATCATTCCTTTCGCTACGCTCAAGGTACAAAACACCATGAAAGAGTTTCTTTCAAACTTCTACCTCCTCTTTAGCGGAACTATCTCAATCTTTCCCCAGGCGGCCATGCTGTCGCCCTGTATTAGCAATACTCCACTTAC
>NZ_JAQVZX010000118.1 GCF_028707975.1 Syntrophomonas sp. | reverse complement strand
TTATCGCGGTTTCGATATCCACCAGGATTACTGAAAAACCTGCTTCAGCAGCAACCTGAGCTATTCCAGCTCCCATGGTACCTGCTCCCAGGACGCCAATTTTCTTGATTTCCATTACTTTACCCCCCTTACTTTCTTGCTTTCTATTAAATCTTCTTAGGGCTTTCTTCGCCTCCTCTCCACTATTCTTTATTGGCTGATTGTCGAAGAATCGCTTCTTTTACAGCTTGATAAATACATATAAGCAAAAACCATGCCAATATTTTTGCAAATAGCTTAAACCTGCAATAATAGGGGGCTTTCGAGATAGCGGATAATAATACAGGAGGGTAAACATTTGGCCAAAATTCCAAACGCTTACCCTCCTGTTGGGGCTTTATAATGCTAGAATATGCTTGGGAGGAGGGTTTTGGCCCTTTGGCCAAAACCCAATGAGCTATTCTACGTTATAAAAAGTCTGACAAAAGGGAAGTCGGCAACATACATTGGATTGACCGGGAGTGCGATGGACTGTACAATAAATTGTACGGAGGTGATGGCTTATGTTAAAAACTTTATTCATCGGCAAGCTCTGGGCGAAGCGTTTTTCCTGATTTCTATCTTCCCCCCTAAATGGACATAAAAAAAGCACCTGCCCATTGAAAACAGATGCTTTTCTATTCGCTTAGCTTTATGCTATGCAGTAATCTTATATTTGGTTTTTAAGTCATTGTACCAACTATATTCGATATAGCCTTCTTTTTGCAGCCTCCCGACCACGATTCCAGCATCAATTCCAACCACATTAGCAAATTGAACAAGTGATGATTTAGAGAAATCTTTCTTTGCAATAAACGAATCAAATTCCTTGCTTGGGATTAGAGTCTCCTTAGCGAATTCATCCGCGGCAGACTCATCCGCATCTGAAGTGCCATTAGGTTGACCAATGTGCCCATAAATAATGTGGGCAATTTCATGAAAAAGGCTAAACCAAAAGCGATCTGCATCTTTGCCTCGCACAGTCAGTCCCATGACGATTTTACCTCCATCATAGAATGTAGCGCCGTGCAAAAATGATCCCCCAATATGAGGAAGAAAAACAATCGCTATACCGCAATCGGCAAGCATACTGACTAACTCACCGCAAAATATCCCGGGATTCTCCCGCGTCATCTTCCTAATATGCGGTATTATATTTGAGAGCTTCTTTATATTGATGGGTTTCGTATCGATGTGTCTTGCCTCAAGTTTAGCTTTCTGCGCCCATGCATACAAAACGTAATCGGCTTTTTCATGGTCAGCTAAGCGTCTGCAGGCTATGCCAGGAATTAAAGTGCCCTGAAGCAAACCAAGATGAACTACTTCAAAGTGTTTACGGAGATGAACCACCTTTTCTTTAGCTTTGCTTGTTTCAGGAACCCATCCGTTTTTTGACATTTCTTTGTAAGGGAACTTTTTTGCTATTTCTATATCTGCATCCATTTCGTTCTCAGCGTTGGCCTTTGCCAGCTTCTCACGGTAGACGGACTCTAGCCTGCTCCAAAACTGTGCAGGAGCCCCAAGCACCATCTCAAGACGCATGGCCATGTCAGGGGTCAACTGGACTTCACCATTGATAAGTCTACTGATATGCTTTTCAGACATATCCATTCTCCGAGCAAACTCTTTCTGGCTCATTCCTCTATCAACAAGCTGCTCCTTTATGGTCGCGCCTGGCGGTGATGCAATTATTGTACGGCTTCTCACCATCTGTGCTACCTCCTTCTTATGCAACAGATTTAATGATAGTCAATGATTTCTATGACACGGACAATTTGAATCTCAGAACCTTTCATCTCGAATACGAGGCGGTAGGGCTGAATTAAAACCATGGCATATTGTTTCTTTCTATCTCCCTTGAGTATGTGGCAGCCGCCGATTTTATATTGAATCAGCATTTCGACAGAATCCGCAGCAGTTATTTCATCTATTCGCTGGTGTATCTTCGCCGCCATATTTTTCCCGTGTTTCTTTTCAGCCTCGTGAGCGTTTGTACACACCTTTTCGATTCCACGGCTCTTATACTCTATCTGCAACCCATCACCTCGTTTTGCAATTTACCTTTGAGGTAAATTTACTATAGCATGAACAAATGGCAGGGTCAAGAATCAAATATTAACCTTAGAGGTAAATTTTAAAACGAGGAGCCCGCGATTATCATAAACAGAGCTGCAAGTTGCTCCAATGTCTCCCCGTTTACCCCTATTTGCTCTGTTTGCCCTAAACCAAGTGACAACGGGCCAGGGAATATGAGGAAGCCCAACTGGTGGCCGAAGACTTACGCAACAGCGAAATCGCAGAAAAGTTGGTGATAACGGAAAGCACGGTGCATGCCCCTTTGAGGACGATATTTCAAAAACTGGTTATTAACCGCCGCACCCGCCTGGTGGAAAAACTAAAATAATTTTTTCAAATGATCGTCCATTATCTTATCCACTCCCGCCATTTCACCCCATCGTTACTGATTTCTGCCCTGCCAGTTACCACATTCTCGCGATAGAACAACCAGGTCACTCCGTCATCGTAACTGGCCATTTCTTGACCGGTGTCAGGATCGCTGCGCATGTAAAAATACTTATGATTGCATAATTCCGAGTATTTTGGCTCTTGTATAGTTGCAATAAGGTCTTTCCAAGTAACTCCATCGGCGCTAACTTCAATTTTCTTGGATTCCGGGTTATTGCGTGTCCACAGCCAGGTTGAGCCATCATCGAAACTCACTTGATTTTTGCCGGTTTCCCGATCAATTCGTTTGTAATAATATTTTCCGATAACCACACAATGAACCGGATGGACCGGCACGCCATCTATTTCTGTTTTATGCTGCCCATCCGAATAATAAACTTTTCTCATTTCAGAAGAAGAACTATTGCCATCATTATTTGAAGCAGGTTCAGCAATTGCTCCACCATCATTTACCGGATTTTTTTCAGATGCCGGTGATGGAGATGCCGGGTTCAATTCCTCAGATTTTTCTGGCAGATAAGAATTATGCCCGACCGTTGCTTTTGAGCAAGCAAACCCGACAGTAACGCCGGCTATAAGCAAAACAGCAACAATGATTACCGGTAAAGAATACTTTTTGATTTTCATAATCGCAATTATCCTTTCTTCAATGGCAATTTTGCTGAAATTATTGCATAACGGGATCAAGCGGCTTTTCTTTTCTTCAAGTCCAATAAGCGCCAGTGCATAAGTTGATTTAGCAGTATCCCCAAACGCCCGCACCACGGACTCGTCACAAGCGAGTTCGATATCCCGGTTTGCCAGCATATACATTGCCCATACCAGGGGATTAAACCAATGAATGCATACAGCGGATGTAATCAGCAGTTTTGCCAGCACGTCAAAGCGTCTAATATGTACATACTCGTGGGTCAGTATATACTGCATTATCGTTTCATCCGTCCAATCCATTGTTTTGGGTAATAAAACCACCGGATGCCGTACCCCATAAGTTAGGGGAGCTTTTATTCTGTCGCTTTGCCTGATTTGAACAGTCCGCCGCAAGGGATGTCGTTGCTGCCAGCGGTTGATAAAATCGTTCTCCACCGGCAGGGCGGTTTGATATTCTCGGCGGCATTTGATATAGCTAAGCAAGAAAAATATAGTGCAGATACAAATGCCCGCTATCCAAATTGAGGTCAGGGGCGACATGGATATGGATATAGTTGAAGCATCCGCAGCAGCAAGTTTCCCCGTATCAACTATTTCCATAGCAGGCGTGCCAGTTAAAAAAGCAGGCGCAGGGATATACGCCGTTTCCGCAGTCGCCCGTCTTAGCATGTCAACACCAGTATAAAAGCTTAGACGGGACGGAATAGAAAATGGGATCAGCAGACGGCAGATTACGACGCTCCATAGGACCAGAAACATCTTTTTAGGCAGCCGGTGAAGGGCCAACGCGCGGATGATAATCACTGCAATAATCAGAAACGCTGCGGAAAAACTCATCTGAAATATATCCATTCAGGCCACCTCACTTCAAATTGTTGACGATTTGCTTCAGCCTCTCTATCTCCTCCGGGGACAGGTTTTTTCTGCTCAGAAGAGAAGCAAAAAGCAAGTCGGCGGAACCGTCAAACACCTTGTTGATCAGTTCAGTTGTTTCCTGTTCCTGTACCTCCTCCTTAGCGATCAAAGCATGACACATAAAATTAGGCTCGCTGCGCTTAATTGCGCCTTTGGCAATACACCTTTTAATAAGGGTATAAGTCGTATTCACATTCCAACCAACCTGTTTGTTAAGAATATCGGAAATTTTCTTGGCTGTCGTATCGCCTTCCCGCCAAAGGACATCCATAATTTTTAATTCAGAATCGAACAGTTTTATTTCCATAAATGAACCCCCCACCGCTTTAGTATTTTTCACGATATACTCATACTACTGCAGTCGTATTAAATAGTCAATACTACTAGAGTAGTTTATTTAAAAATTATGCACCAAGTCTTGACTCAGCAAGAAGGCATACTCATTATCCACATGCCTAATCGTCTTATGCGAAGATTGTCTGATTGGTTTTTTACATGGAGAACCACTAGCGTTGAATTAAGGGAAGCCCCGCTATACCCCACCAAGAGAAGAACTCTTAAAATATTCCAACTGAGATTATTTAATCGGCAGAAACGATTCCTGTCCTTATCTTCCACAACACTTTTTATACTTTTGCCATAAGTTTTATTTCCTAATTATAATATTTAATTATATATAAAATAACTAATAATATTGACACATTGTCCGATTATTCATATAATAATTACGAAGTATTGGGCGAGATGGTGTATTTATATGAATTATGTCGGCATTGACATTGGATCAACCG
>NZ_JAQVZX010000117.1 GCF_028707975.1 Syntrophomonas sp. | reverse complement strand
ACTAACCCCCCATGGCCGCAAACTAAAGGGGACAGTATTTTGGAAGGCTCTAGAGGCTTCCTCCAAAGTACTGTCCCCTTAAATTTTTCCGCGTACAAGCATTTAGGCATAACTTTCGTTTACATCGACCTCTCTGGCATCCCCCCAGAGATTCTCCAGGTCATAATACTCCCTCTCCTCCGGGCGAAAAACATGTAGTATGGTGGAGCTGTAGTCCATCACCGCCCAGCTCCCTTGCTCCAGGCCCTCTATCCGCGAAGGTGATATGTCAAATTCCTTCAGTCTTTCTTGTACCAATTCAACGATACTTTGTACCTGCACCCGGCTTCGGGCCGTAGCAATTACAAAATAATCAGCAATTATGGTAAGCTCGCTCACATCCAAAATTACCACATCAACAGCCTTCTCGTCCAAACAAGCCGCGGCAACTGCTTGGGCCAATTCCTCTTCGTTTAGCAAAAACAACCCTCCTAATTTAAGTAAAATACAGCTCAGGCCAATAACACTAACAGCATATATCTGATACTCCATACCCTGCTAAACCCAGGTACCGGTGAAGTTCATAAGGAATAGGGCATAAGGTTATAAGCAAGAAGATTAACTCCGTATTCTTAAAAAATGATTTCTGGCCTCAATGGTACGGGGGTGTAAAATCCGCCCTCGATCCAGGCAGTATTTTATTGTTGATTCTAGCCCAAACAACATAGCTTCGTCAAGGTCACGGAAGCTAAGGCACTTTAGCCTCTCCAGACCAGGAAAATCCCGCCCCGGTTCAATCATATCGGCCAGATAGATAATCTTATCCAACTCACTCATGCTTGTAAAACCCAGAGTATGCCGGCTGATAGCCGTTAGGACCTCCTCATCTTCAATACCCAAATCCCTTTTCACCAAAAAAGCCCCTACTGGTGCATGCAGAAGATCCGGAACTTCGCGGTCAACTTCATCCTCAATTAAATTATTCTCCTCCGCCAGCGTTAAGAGTTCCTGACCCGATAAGCCCTTGGCATAGTCATGCAATAGCGCGGTCAGGTATACCTTTTCTAATTCTAGTTCATATTGTCCAGCCATTTGTAATGCAGTTTCCGCCACCTGCAGCGAATGCTGAAAGCGATTGGGTGATAGCCTTAGTTTAACAGTATTTATAAGTTGCTGCCTATCTCTTTGCATATTTATCCCCCCGGTATAAACCCTGTTTAAAAATATATTCCTCCACCTCGGGCGGCAACAGGTATTTTATAGGTTTCCCTGCAGCTACCCGTTGCCTGATATCACTGGAGGAAATATCGAGCCCGGGAATCTCCATCTGCAGCATTCTATCCCAAATAATATCCGGGAGCCTGCTCAGAGCCGGTTCACTTCGCTGAATCTTATATCCGGGACGGGTGACCACTATGAAACGGCAGAGCTCCGCCAATCGCTCCGGTTCTTTCCAGCTATGCATAAAAAACAGCGAGTCGGCTCCAACTATAAAGAAAAATTCCACCTCGGGGTATTTTCCCTGAAAGTAAGCCAGGGTATCAACCGTATAGGAAAGCCCTCTCCTCTCCACCTCCACTGGGGATACTTCCAAACGGGGATTTGATTTTATCGCCATCTCTACCATCTGATAACGATGTGCAGCAGATAAAACCTGTCCCAATTCCTTGTGCGGGGGACTGGCTGCAGGTATTAGCAGAACTTTGTTCAATTTATAATTGTGGCAGGCATATTCAGCAGCAATAAGATGCCCGTAGTGAATCGGGTCAAAAGTACCTCCCAGTATTCCCAGAGATCTAATCTTCGCCAATTTAACCACCTGCCCGCATTATTCCCAATTCATAATAACCGCGCCCTTAAGAAAATGCAAATCCTTACTCCACTGCAAAAAACCCTTTTTGTTGCAAAAGGGTGGCATGAATATACAAAATGCTGGCGAAGGTGAAAGCGGGCGCTCGAAGACCGCCCTTACAATGCCTTGCAGCCGCTATTAAGGTTGTTGCGCCTGATTCGGAACGACACGGGGGTCGTTCCCTACATAGCCTGCGATCGCTTTTAAGGTTGCACCCTGCGGGCACTTCTGATGCTCCCTGCGGTTGCTATTAAGCTAGCTGAGCGGTATATTTATGCACACTAATGCATATTTATTACTTTTTGCACTAAAGTACCTGAATTTAATATATCTTTCCCTGGGCCGGCAAAAACTTTATAATAGAAATGATTGTGTTTCAAACAGATAGATAGAGAGGGAAAACATGCTCAAAAAATTGGCACTCACTTTTCACAACCAGGGCCTGCGCAGTTATATAGAACTGGATCTCTGCGCCGAGTGCCCGCGCCAGGATGACAAAGGCTGTTGCGGCTACTATTCCCCAGTCTTTTATCCCTGTGATTTCGCTTATCTTCTCCAGCATAAACCCGAGGTTTTGGATTATATATTCAGCCTAGATAATCTCACCATACTTGACGCTTCAGTAACCGTTAATAACCGCCCGGAAGGACAGAGCTACCGCTGCAGTTTTCACTCCAAAACAGACGGTTGTCTACTCCCTCAGGCTTTGCGGGAATCGGTCTGCCGCCATTTCGTCTGCCCAGGCGTAGCCTGGGAAAAGGAGGGGAAGCTGGCTCATTGGAAAGAATTTTTTTCTGCACTGACCGATTATGAAATAGAATTGAACAACCGAATAGCTGGTATTCTGAAAGAAAAAGGCCTGAGCTTGAGGGAGGAGAAAAGGAGAGATGAGTTTCTGGCCGAATTGTTGATTCATTTTGAACAGGAAACCGCAACTACAGCTCCTTTCCTGGCTAAATGTCCTTCATTGGAGAAGTATTTCCTGTTTCGAGAACTCCAGTATGGAACTGACTGGCCCCTCTAAGCTATAATATAATCACAGGAAATAATATTAATTCTACAGAATAATTATGAGGAAAAATAAACATGGGAGGCAGTTTAATGGAATGGGATGCAAACAATAAGATATTTGACAATGTGCTGGAAGTTATCGGCAGAACACCCATGATAAGATTAAATAAAATGGGAGAGGGCTTAAAACCGGATATCTGTGCCAAGCTGGAATATGTGAATCCCAGTGGCAGTTTGAAGGACAGAGTGGTGCACAAGATTGTTGAAGAAGCAGAAGAGCGGGGAGACTTGAAGCCCGGTATGATTCTCCTGGAAGGCACCACCGGCAATACAGGAATTGCCGCTGCCATGGTAGGGGCCGCCAAAGGCTACCGGGTAATAATAGTAATGCCCGAGGGTATGAGCGACGAAAGGAAGAAGACTATATCCGCCTATGGCGCTGAGCTGGTACTGACCCCGGGGGCTGAAACCGATGTTGACCTGGTACTGGAAGAAGTAAAGCGCATAAAGCAGAAATATGGTGAACAGGTTTTTGAAGTGGGCCAATTCTACCGCGAGGATAATCTTTTGGCCCACATCGACAATACCGCACCGGAAATCTGGGAGCAGACAGCCGGAAATTTGGATGTTTTCATTATGTGCCAGGGAACCGGCGGTACGGTTACCGGAACCGCCAAATACCTGAAAGAGAAGAACCCCGCTATCAAAGTATATGTATCCGAGCCGGAAGACTCTCCCATTCTGGCCTGCGGCCGTATCGGGCAGCATAAGATTCAGGGCATAGCTGACGGCTTGATTCCGGAAATTCTCGACCTGCAGTATATAGATGGCATCGTACTGGTCAGCTCCGATGAGGCTCTGGAAACCGCCCGGCAGATGGCCCGAAAAGAAGGGATCTTCTGCGGTTCTTCTTCCGGAATTAATGTAGCTGCCGCCAAAAAAGTAGCTAAAAAATATCCCGACATGCAATGCATAGTTACTATAATCAATGATAATGGCCTGCGTTACCTATCTACCGAGCTATGCGGCACCATGCCTGAGCGACAGCTTTTAGACCGGGAATACCAACTGAGCCAGGAGGACCTGGATAAGCTCGCTCGCTATAACTTTGAGATTATTATTTAAACTTCATATCTGGCCGGGGGCATCTGACAAAAGGACCATCCCCGGTCAGATACCCTGGTCTTCCCGCAGGGAGTGGCGGTAGAGAAAGATTATCCAGACTACCACCGACCACAATCCGGCTATGGCCAGGGTTACCACCACTTCTGAGGGTCTAAAGCCGGCCGATACCCGGCTAATTCCCAGCAATAGCAAAACCAGGAGCCCACTCAAAAATTTCACCAGTTTTTCTTTCCGCCACAGGGTTTTTCTACTGGCCGACAGCCAGATAATATAGCAAGCCCAAAGAGTGTTTATCAGAACTCGGGTGGGGTGGGTAAAAAGATGGGAACTGAAGGGATTAAGGCTGTAGTTCTCCATTATTATGTGGTAAAACCCCCAGAGTACCGTACTGGAACCAATCAGAGACAAGAATAGGAAAACCACACTTTCCCATTTTTCCTTCCGTAAAAATAGATAGCTGCTAAGTATCACCAGAAGAAACAACACCCAGCCATTGAAAAGCCAATCCACCGTTTCCCAGGCCGGTCCGATTACCGGTGCAAATAATTGATTAAGAACCTGGTCGGTATTAAATAAACGATTGTTTAAAATATCTTTAATGGAGCCCGCCAGGAAAAAGCTTAGAAAGGCTCCGCTCCCCAATGCTATTAGCCATTCCCCCAGTAATTGCAACCTGGGTCCCAGTATTCTTCCCTTACTCAAATGGGCCCACCAGGCTTTATCCCTTAAACTAGCAAAGAGGTTGCGCACGCTTTGTCGTTTGAAGAAAAGCATAAGTAGAATAATTATCACAGATATAACTATAGTGCTAAGCCAGCCTGAATTCTGGGTTATAAAAACTATCGCCTGCTCGCCTACGCTCATTATCAGAATCGCTTC
>NZ_JAQVZX010000033.1 GCF_028707975.1 Syntrophomonas sp. | reverse complement strand
CCTTCCCGGGAAAAAAGCATATTCAAAATAGCTATTAGAATTATCAGGCTTACCGTAAGCTTGAGATAAGTGATCCATTCCT
Source organism: Syntrophomonas sp. (assembly GCF_028707975.1). Classification (GTDB taxonomy): domain Bacteria; phylum Bacillota; class Syntrophomonadia; order Syntrophomonadales; family Syntrophomonadaceae; genus Syntrophomonas. The sequence continues at coordinate 20,398 of NZ_JAQVZX010000033.1, read as the reverse complement.
TAAAGTGCCCTGATGATACAATCACCAAAGCCACCGCCAGCAGCAAAGCTGCCAGGTAAAGCGGGTGATAGAATATAAGGGATAGGATCGTTATTACTAATACATAACTCAGAGTGGTTAAAGGATGGAGGCTATGAATCAGATTATCCTTCACCTGGAATGAGAGCATAGTTTCATTCATTGGCTATCTTCCTCCTGAACTCCAACTGTGATAATCCCACCATACCACATCCCCCGGAGTCGGATGGTAAGATGCGGCACCCACACTGGCCGAGGTACCGTTAATGTGAAAAAACCAGTCCTTGGGCTCTTTGCCCAGGCCAGCACGCTGAGATTTAAGACCATTGATGCTTTCCACAAATTCGCCACCGTAACTGGTAGTAACAGTCAAGTGAGCTTTCAGGAGATCCATTACTGTTGTATCTTTTATTAATTCGACCTCCTGGTCAAATATCTCTTCTTGACCATTTGATGCGGTAACCTGTAAACGCACCCGAGCTTTATTATCAGCAGGCTCCGGCTCCGGCAGAACCAGGGTTTTGTTGGTTGTGGATTCTGGGGCCTCTTGCAGCGTAGAGGAAGCAAGGGGTTCTTTTTTATCCTCAGAGGAAAGCGCCAACGGGGCCGGAGATGTATTCCCCTGTACCTTGCCCTTGATACTTGTGGAAGCGGCAGAACTGCCAGTATCTACTTTTAGCGTTTCCTGGCCCGGCTCTACACTGGCTTTATAGCTGGAAGAGCTGGAGCTCTCTGCCTGCTTATTAATGCTGTCACTGCTATGGCAGGCAGATATGAGGAACAGCAGCAAAAATATTAGTAAATAATAAGGAAAGTTTCTTTTCACTAATAAACCTCCATCACTTCGCAAAAGAGTTTCTAATCCCCTGTGGCATAGCTTTCCAGTACCCAGGTTTCAATATTGATTCTGCTGCAAAAACCCCCTTTTGTTGCATAAGGGTTGCATAAATATACTAAGCGGGTGTTGCCCATGCGCTGCGCCCTATCGGGCACAACTGATGCTCCCTTCGGTCGCTATTAAGGACGCTGGAGCGGTATATTTATACAAGCATAATAATACCTATTACTTTTTGCAGTGAAATTACTATTTTAATGGAGCGGTCTCCATGCTATTCAAATAGCGGAATAAAATTACCGCAGCTTCGGCCCGGCTGCAGGGCTGCCCGGCCCGAAAACTACCATCTTCGTAACCCTGCATTAATTTGCCGGCTACTGCCAGCTTGACGGCGGAAACAGCCCAGGGGGCAATAGTATCCTGGTCGATAAAGCCCGAAACTACAGACAAATATTGGGAACTATCCTTCTGTAATCGATAAAAAATGCAGGCCATTTCCTGGCGGCTAATAGCATTTCCAGCCCGAAAACTACCATCGGGGTATCCGGAAATTATCCCTTCTTGCAGGCAATACTGCAGAGCCGGGTAAAACCAATCAGAAACACTAACATCTTTTGGCATGATTCCCTGATATTCACTTGAATTGTTTCCTAGAGCCCGGGCAATTAAACTGATGAATTCTGCCCGCGTTACCGGAGCCAGGGGATCAAAATGCTCTCCTCGCCCCTGTATTATCCCTCTGCCCGCCAGCAGCTCAATGGCATCCCGAGCCCAGGCCAAATTATCATCCACATCATTGAAAGATACCCTGGCCGGAGGAGTTGGTGCTTGCTTGTCCAATTCGGGCTTAATCTCCGGCAGCACCTTCGCTTCCTCCACAGGTTTTTCTTTCACCTCTGGATTACTATTCTGACCGCTGCCCAGACAATCCCATTCCGGGCTGCTAGCGGAAGCATCTTGACTGTACCAGAATATAATGCGGTCTCCATTGGAAACACTCTGTTCACAGGCCAAAACGCCAGGAACTCTGCTATTCACCGAATACATCCAACCACTCATGCCCTGGTTTTGCTCTCCAGCTATTTTAACAATAAGACCTTCCCATTGCTCAGAAAAGCCCCAGATCAAGCCAGTTTTATTCAAAGCCCCCATGGCGGTTAGCCCAAAGCGATCCTGGGAGGACAAACATATTGAGCTGGGGCCGTACAATAATGAACCATCTTTGCTTACTACAGCAATACTTACTGTAGTATTGCTGCTGGAGGATTCTCCTCCCCCGCTTCGGGGCCTGACCGTCAAAGTGGCAGAAGCATCGAATCCATTTGAGGAGGCTGTAATCTTAGTCTGCCCCTCACTCAATCCCTGGACCGATCCCTTGGAAATACTGGCTATAGTCTTGTCAGCAACAGACCATTTGGCGGTGTCACTAAGATCCTGATCAGTATTCATGAGCTTTAAAACAGCATGAAATGCCTGAGTTCCATTTTTCTCAATGCTGGCAGTTGGCGGAGTTATATGGAGACCCAGGGGAGTTTCGAGCGGAATTTGCACCCCCAGGTTCAGGCAGGCATTCAAGGCCCAGATCGCGTCAGTTTTGTTCTTGGAGGTTCCCAGGCTGCCATCAGGATTTAAAGCTTTTTCCTGCAGGTAATCAAGGGCTGTTTTGCCCTCCAAGCTGCTCCAACTTGCAGGGTTTATATCCAGTGCTTTCAAGGTCAGTACCACTTCTATGCTGTCTATCAGGGGGTCATCAAAACCGCCTGCATCCTGGAAACTGCCATCAGCCTTTTGCAAGCTTTGCAGCCAGATAAGTCCCTGGGCTATAGCAGCATTAATATCATTACTCCGTTCTGGAACCAATACTTCCAGGTATTTAAGGCTTCTTATGGCCTGATTAGTTGCCATCACATCATTCCAGGATGATGTCCAGGCTCCCGTACCGGGGTCGCTATTTTGAATAATGTAGTCTATGGCTCCAGCGGTGTTCATCGAAGGCAAGTCACCAGAAAGCCCTAGATATTCAAAGGCGCTTATATCACCAAAAGGGTTATTGTCAATAGAAGCATTTATAGCAGTCTGCTGCCTGTTCTGCAAAATACTCAGCAGAGCGGAGGCTTTTTCATCTTCTCCCCAACTCCGGGCCAGGAGGTTTAACTGGGCTATTTGCTTGGATGAATAGGAGTAGGCTGGATTTCCGAAAGAATCGATAATTTTTTTATCAGGATCAGCCAGGATTTGATCTGCAGATGATAATAAAGTAGTTTTAAGGTCGCTGCCATCATATATCCAGTTGGAAACCTGGGCACCAGCCTTTCCCAATACCCAGGCATCATAGCCATCCAGGGCTTGGCCTTGTTGGTAGCTGGAATAATTGTATTGCACGGCCTTGATGGCCATAGTGTCCAAATCGACTGCAGCTTCCGCAACAGCTGGAAAGAACAGGGTCGAGCAACATAGGGAAATAATACTTAGCAGAATTAAAAGGGGTGAGTTAAATTTTCTTATCAATGTTTTCCCTCCCAAAATATATCCGCAAAGGCGGAATTACGGTCAAAATTTGCCATGCGCAGAATTATGGAAATGCAGGGTAATTAGCCTTCCAGCTGAATATATTGGGGAGCAAACAGAATACTCCTGCAATAACCCCCATAATCCATGAAAAATAAAAAATCTTCCTTAAAACAGGAAGATGGGTAGACTTGGTATAAGCAAAAACGAGCTGAATTCGCGCCTATAAAAACCCCTCCCTTCCCTCCGAAGGATATAATGGTTTTCTATCCCAGGCAGGTCTCCTGGCTCGTGTTCATTTGCAAAGCTTGCCTTCCCAGGTTTTATACCCAGTGGCTTTCAAAAGCATCGCATCACACTCACAGTAGCGGGGGCTGCAACGGATTCTCACCGTTTTCCCTTTTCATTCGAGTTTCCTCGAACACCTGGTAGAATATTTTCTTATATCTTAATTGAAGCCTCTTCTTAATTCAAGCTTAATCTTACTGCAAAAAGACACTGCGAATAAACTTCTCCACACTTATTAATAACACCCCCATGCCCGCAACCTTAATAGTGACACCCGAAGGGTGAAACACCAGGAGTGCCCGCAGGGTGGAGGACACAACCACCGATGAAAATGGGGTATTACAGGAGGTTATTATTAATAATGATTCACATAGATATATTACTAGTCCTGGTTGGAGTTAAATATCGCGTCAAACTCATCGGCAATTTCTATAAAGGCCTTTAGCACTTGGGGATCAAAGTATTCAGGACTAGTACGGTTATCGCCTTTGGTTATTATTTCCATGGCACGAAAATGGCTGAAAGCCAGTTTATATGGTCGTTTACTGCGCAAGGCGTCATACTGATCACATATAGCTACAATACGACCTTCCAACGGTATCTCTTCTTCTTTTAGCCCATTGGGATAACCGGAGCCATCCCATCTTTCATGATGAGTAAGAGCAATAGATTCGGTCATTCTAATTTTCTCATACTTCGACTGGGCCAGGATGCTAGCACCAGTAGTGGTGTGAGTTTTCATAACTTCGTACTCCTCCGGATCAAGGGCACCAGGTTTTAGCAAAATATTGTCCCAAATCCCTATTTTACCAATATCATGCAAGGGAGCGGCAAAGGCTATGCATTCAACAAAAGCAGAAGGCAGGTCAAGCTTTTCAGCCAGCCTCTTAGCATACAAGCCCAATCTCTTGTTATGCAGGCCAGTGTCAGAATCTCTCAGTTCAGCGGCCGCAGTAAGGCGATAAACCACTTCGGTACTCAACTCCTGTACTATAGTCAGTGCTTCGGACAATTCCTGGGTTCTTTTCTCCACGGTTTCCTCCAGGGCTCTCTTATAATCAGCTTCCATCTTATAAAAGTGAACTAAGCTGACCGCCTTGTCAAGGGCAGATAAAAACTTATTGATATCCAGGGGTTTGAGTACAAAGTAATCCACGCCAAGGTTTATAAGCTCGAGAAGATAGCGAGCTTCATCATGTGCTGATATTACTATTATTATTTCTTTTTTGTTGCTTGCCTTGATATGAGCGGCCATCTTAACCCCGTTCATTATCGGCATGTTGATATCAGTAATAATTAAGTCGTAACAGCTCTTGTTGTATTTATCCAAACCCTCCTGACCATTACCGGCCGTATCAATACAGGGGAAAAAAGTGGCCAGGAGGCGAGTGGTGTTTTCACGCAGTTCTTTGTCATCTTCAACATATAAAACCCTGATTCCCTGAGCTCTCTCCTTCAGCTCCTTAATATCTATGGTCATTTTTAATCCTCCCGCTAGCGAAGTGGGAACTTGAGGGTAAAGCAAGCTCCATTTTCCGTATTACGGGCAATGAGTTCTCCGTCACAATGTTCCTCCACTATGGTTTTCGACATGTAGAGTCCCAACCCAGTTCCGATTCCAGGCCCTTTGGTAGAGAAATAAGGGTCAAAAATTTTGGTCATTATTATTTCCGGGATACCCCCGGCATTATCAACAAATTCTACTACCTGATAGCTATCTCTTTCATAACCATTTATCCGTATCTCTGGGTCGATAACTTCATTATCAACAAAAGCATCAGAGGCATTCTTTAGGATATTAAGAAATACCTGCATAAGTTCGTTAGGATATGTTAGAATTGGTCGGGAAAAAGATGTATTAATTGTCAATTGGACATTTTTGTACTCCAGCGACTTACCAATTATACCCAGGGTGTTTTCAATCACGGTATTAAGATATACCGTATCCTGAGGATTGTCCGGCTTAAAAAAGTGGCGAAAATCATTTATGGTACTGGATAAATACTGGGCATGATGGTTGATCTCTTCGAGCAAGGATAGAAACTGGTTTTTTTCATACATATCCAAATCCAGATAAACCTTAAGATTTCCTGAGAGGGTACTAATAGAGGAGAGCGGCTGCCGCCATTGATGGGCAATCATTCCTATCATTTCTCCCATGGCTGCCAGCTTGGAGTTCTGCACCAGCAACTGCTCCTGCTGTTTTCTTTCCGCCATTTCTTCTTCCAGTTTAGAATTAAGAGTGGCTAGTTCATCAACCATATTATTAAGTATTTCCTGCTCCCTTAATAATTCCTTTTCTTGATAGAGATGACAATTTTCCGCCTTGTTCAAGCCATTGAATACAGCTACCGCCATCTGCAAGCAGGAATTGTAGCCACAAGCTAAACAATTGCGGAAATCCTTTTTATTCTCCTTGTACATACGCTTGTAAACCTGCTGGAGTTGAAGTTCGCTGGGAATAATAATATCGTTATTAGCCGATAGGTCGCGGTAAAAGTTGTAAGAAAAATCCAAATCGCGGGTGACTTTATCGAGGAATTCCCTTAATTTCAAGAATTTATCCGAATCACTGCTGCTAATCTCCGTTCGGTGGCTGACAGCTCTTTCGATTTTGATAATCGATTGCTGCTGGTTGATGCAGCCAGCAGCCATATTACAGCCTTTTTCACAGGACAGGATATCAATAATCAGGGGGAGATCCGCTTGCCCCATCGTAATGGCCAATTCCAAATCCTTAAGATACTTTTCATAAACTAGAGAACCTTCAATTTTTGAGATACTACCAGGCAATGTGTCCGGAAAATGATAAAGGTAAGACTCCTTGAGTCCCCCGGGAGTAGAAAAACTGGTCGCGATTCCGGCGGAGACATAATTATCAAACTCACTTTCCTCAAGCAAGTCGATATTTATATCCTTTTGGGCCAGAATTCGGGATAATGATTGAAAGATTACATTGTATTGAACCATTTGGCTGTCATGAAATTCCCCTTTCTTGGCCAGGCAGGGGGAAATAAAAGCCAACTTCGCTTCCGGGTGCAGGTTTTTGGCATAGACGGCAATATTATGCACCGGGCTACCTACTGGAGCCAGGTGGGGAATCAAGGCAGGATGATTGAGTTCTATGTATTTGACTATGGCCGGGCAGGGCTGGGCAATCAAGGGAAGCTTTACCTTTCCGGATTCAATAGCTTCATGATAAGAATAAACAGAAATCTCTGCTCCTAACGAGACATCATATACCGCTTTAACGCCCAGAAGTTTAAGCGCGCTTATTAGCTTCTTAAGATTAAAATTTGCCTGGGCAGAGGGAGCAACCAGAGCAACCAGCTCGTTAGTATCCAGGTCGCTCAAAAATTCAGCAGCATCATCAATAGCGAAGCGGGCACTTTTTTCAACATTACCTCCATGACTTTTGATACAGGCTTCTATGCAGCGCCCGCATCCAATACAGAGGTGATTATGCAATTTTACCACTTCCCCACTGCCGTCACTGCAGACTTTAACCGGACAAACCGCAATACACTGGTGACAGTTGATACAGTTCTCTTCTTTAATGCCTATTACTTCTATAAAACTGTCCATACTTTTCCTTGTATTATCCGTATAAGAAACCATTTTTTATACATTGCTGTATAAATGGCAAAAACTGTCCCCCTATTCTTAACTCTCCCTGCTGTTCCGTTCCAGGAAGACGCAGTTGATTTGTCGGGTAAACCAGCAACTGGGGAATGGTTCCTTTAAAATACAAGATTCCCCCCTTTCCAATAAAACCGACCTTTTTTAACCTTATTCTACAAAAACCAGAGATTACCTTTTTCCTCATAATAAAAACTTGCTTTAGTCCCATAGTAATAAGGACTTATTTCCTATTTTTAGCTTTTGGCTACACCACCGGAGACGATAAAAGTCATTACATCCGAGCTGCTAGCCCCAATGGGCCTTACCTGTTCCCGGGGAAAGAGCAATAAATTCCCGGCAAAATTATATGACTGGGGGAAATATACTGCCACCATATCAACCAGGCCTAAATGCTCAAGAGAATCGGAAGTAACGAATCCTAAAGCCGAAGCATTACTACCCGGAATAATAGTGACTAAAACAGGTTTATTAAAGGTTTTTTTCTCTCCCAGAAAGGCGTTTATGAGGTCTTTGATTGAGGAATACAGAATTTTTACCAGGGGCAACCGGTTAAATAGCCTGTCCATAAGGGACATAAATCTTCTGGTAATCAAGTTGGACACCAGTACACCGGTAAGGGTAATAATCAGAAGGGTTGCTACAAAGCCGACTCCCGGAATAATCCCGATTCCAGGCAAGGGAATTTGCAAGAGGCTGTCAATCTTTAGAAACAAAATATAGATAATATAGAAAGTAAGGAAAATGGGAACAATAAACAACAACCCATTTATGAAATAGCGTGCAAGCCGGTTCATATATAATCCTCCACAACAGTTTTATTAATATATTAACATGTTATGGAATTAAATGAGTGTGAAAATATTCATAATATATTATTGATGTCACTGCAAAGAGTTATTGATATGCATTCGTTTGCATAAAATATACCGCTCGCAGTCTACGCATGGGCAACACCTGCGGCTTGTCTTGCGGCGAAAGGGGTACCGTGCTAATCTCCTGTCCATGGGAGGCAACCTTAATAGCGACCCGGCACTCAATGTGATAATAGTCTTAAAGCAACTAAAGACCAGCTTGAGTGCCGGGAAGTATCAGTAGTTCCAGCAGGCTCCGCGTGGACACTACGGCTTGCCACGCCACTCAAGGGGCACACTATAAGTTTCTATCTGCTCATTTTTTACCGGGAGAGTCGTCAGCAGAATTCTTGCTTAAAGCATAAGCTTTAAGACAGACATTGCTGTTCTCCCACGAATTACTAATATCCTCCCAACTCGTGCCGCTTTTACTCATAAAACTTTGACCTTTTTTGGCTACAGCTTTGCTGGTATAGCCATCAACCGGCATCTCCAAGGGTATAGGGAAGTTATAGCCGGGAGTGCTAAGCTTTACTACAATGGAAAATTTCTGACCTGCTTTTAAAGCTAAGGGCTTGCTAAAGGAACGGGTAAAATATCCCGGGTAAGTTATGGTACCGCTTACATTCTTTACAATTTTCCCACTTCTAGGATTGTTTGCTACAGGATCAGTATAGACCATTGCTTGGTAGCTGGCGGAAGCTCCTCCGATATACCAGCCAACTGCGACTAATTCCTGTTTATTTGAACTAGCCGTAAAAATATTGGCAAACCAAGCGGTAGAACTGCGGTACCCAACGGAAGCTATCCAGCCCAGAGGATCATAATGATAAAGAATATTATACTTGGCAGGAGACTCGGCGTTATAATATAGTGCATTGTCACTTCCGATATTGGTATCATAATAGGAAATATAAAAGTAACCATTATCTCCCCAGGCATTTCCCCAACTATTCCGAGCAATAAATGCCCCGTTTTTTGATGGTTCAATATTAAAGTTTTTCCGCTCATAATTATCATCCCAACCGACCAGACAAATAGCATGATTAGAAAAACTGTAGCTGGGGAAATAATAACTAAACTTGTCAGGATTATAGTACTGTTCCTCATAATACATAGCACTGAATACTGCACCATATTTGCTTATGGCTTGCTTGAGGTTTTGATTATCCGCAGCATCCTTGCGGTCAGGGATGAAGATAACATTTTGAATATGTTTTTGTGGTGAGAATTGGGAGCAAGAGCCATTGTCAAAAGGGTCATATGGATCCTCTTTCTCCAATACCGGGCCATCCCAACGGGTTAAATAAGCCACAGACATAAACTGGTTTCCCCCATCTCGCGGAGCACGATCATAACCAGTTGGACAATTCTCACTCAGGAGTTTCTTCATGTTGTTTTCAGAAAAATCGAATTCCTGTTCGGGGAGCAAGCATGATTCCAAAGATCCATAAGTGGCAAAAGCCCAACAGGTGCCAGCAGGACCCTGGTCTTTAACCGGAGTAAGTCTTCCTTGCTTACGCAAGTCATAGGAAGAAGATAAATGTAGAAGCCTGGTCTCGGGAAAGATTTTAAGTCCTTTAAGATGGGAAAGATTCAGGGGGTGAGGGATAAAACCAGGCCGGTATTGCTCTGTCAACGCTTTTACAGAGCTTGAAGCGCTTACTGCCTTCCGGTATTGCTCGAATAGGGGATTTCTTTTGGCCAGCCGTGCTTTTAATAGCTTAATTCTTCTCCTCTTTTTCAATTTTTTCATCCTTTCTTTTCAAAAGGTTTTAATAAGTATCAGTGCTTCTAATTTCACCATATAAGCTAAGGCCTAAAAATATACCGGAAAAAACAAATAATTTGCTAAACCATGGTATACAATGACAGTAACAGTATGATAGTGGAATACGGTAAAAACCTGAGATGAAAGGCAAAAGTTAGATAACTTCCTAGAATAGCCGGGCAATATTATTTCGCCAGTAAAGAAAACCCCTGCCTTTTGGCAGGGGCCTTTTTTGGCTAGATTTCAAGTTGTTGCCTGGTCATTAGGTCTGGTTTTTCCCTTAAGAAAGCCTCTAATATGCTTATACTCTCAACTTAAGTGTGTTGCTCCCTATGAGCGGCAGTCCCAAACAAGGATGAAAAATGAATCCGGTAGCTGGGATAGTAAAAAACCTTTGGCCCTTACGCCTAAATTTGGGTTGTTAAAATCCACAGGGAAGGTCATTTGGCTGTATGATCGGATTCTGAGGTGGAAGTTTGTAAACTTGGGGAATAACCGGATCCGCATCACTAAATGATTTACTGGAGCGTTCAGCGCTATTTAACACCCTTCTGGCTTCATAGAAATGCTCACCAAACCAGTAAGTGAAACTGGTGCTTATACCAATAGCAGTGGGATTATCCTTCCGAGTATGAATAATAGTTGGTTTGCCGTTAATATTGCCCATATAGATGGCAACATGAGCAATATATTTCTTACCTTGACTATCCTTTTTCCAAAAAGTCATAATATCACCGGGTCGGAGCTTTTCAGTGCCCACTAGCTTATATTTACTGCTGCTGCTACTGAGCTTTTTAGAATAAACCCCACTCACCTTGCTTCCTACCGTATTGTAACGGCGAGCTGCTGAAGTTATTGTATAGCCGAAATCCTTGTAGACCAAGGATACAAAATTGGAACAATCAATAAGACCGCTCTTGGGATATTTTTCATGCCCATAAATCATATAACCATATTCCATATACCAAATAGCCCTTCCCACTATGGCATGAGCCAATGTTCCATTATAATTGGAACGAAATTCCTCTATGATGGGCAGTTCTTCTTTAGCATAGGCCGGATATTTGTTTTTGTAATTGCTTACATATTTGTTGTTAGTTGTTGTTGTTTTGCTCTCTGCAGGTTGTATGGGTTTAGCTGCTTTCTCAAAAATATTCTCCGCAGCTTTTGAACTACTTTTGGGCTCAGATATCTCACTTGCAGGCTGGATATTTTCTTTAGACTTATCCAGCAAGAGCATATACTCCGAGTAATCAATCTCATCTGGGCCTGCTTTTATAACGGGAGCAGCCCAGGTCACATCAAATGGATTAACTGGGAAACTTAGCGTAAAACATCCTATCATTATTAGTGCGAATAGTTTCTTAAGCATTGCTTACCTCCTCGTATAATCTTCAAAAAATGGATTCTCCTGTTTCAACTACCAAACAACAACCTGACTAACCACAAAATACCACCCAGATATATTAATGGTTCGATTTCCTTCGACATTATCCTTCAGGTAAATCATTACAGTAGCATTAGCTGGGTAAAAGATAGCAGAAACTATTTTTTTGGCTTTTATTGGCTGCCTAAACCGCTAAAATAGCTTTAGGCTTATTAAATTGAGGGCGCTCTATTATAATGGTAGAGGGAGGGATAATAATGGAGAAAGGTATTGACCGCGTTGTTGAGATTCTTGATCGTTCCCGTAACACGGTAGTGGTGACGGGTGCTGGCATTAGTACTGAAGCAGGTATTCCTGACTTTCGCGGATCGGAGGGGATTTACCGAAAACTCGGTGAAAACCGGGTGATGAATATTATAAACATAGATTTCTTTCGCAATAATCCGTTGGAATTCTATAAGTTTTATCGGGAGTACTTCATTTTTCCGCCGGTGGAACCAGGTAAAGCACATCATATGCTGGCAGAAATGGAAAGGGAGGGCATTATTAAGACCATAGTCACCCAGAACATTGACAACCTTCATCAGATAGCCGGGAGTAAAAAAGTAATTCCCATTCACGGCAATGGTGCTCGTTTTTTATGTCTGGAACGTAACTGCCGTTCAGTACATGACAGCAGTTATGTTAATAAATACCCGGAGATTATTCCGCGCTGTTCCCAATGCGGCGGCATCCTGAAACCAGATGTGGTTCTTTTTGGAGAACATATAAAAAACTATACAGACGCCATGGATAGAATATTGGGAGCCCGGGTTTTACTTGTGATTGGCTCCTCCTTGACCGTCTACCCACTGGCCGGTTTTGTCAAGGAGTTCAGCACCTTTACCCAGTATCTGATAATTATTAATAAAGGACCTACCCCGCTTGATCATGTAGCGGTAGTAAAATTGCATGATGGAAATACCGGTGAGCTACTTGAGGAAATATTAGAGAAGATAAAAAAGCGGAGGAAGCAGCAATTATAGTTGCTGATGTTCAATAGCTTGTTCGAATAAACTATTGCTCGGTAAAAAAACCAGCAAAATAAAGAAATGCTTGATGAAATGCTTATAATGCTAAGCCTTTAGCAATTCAAGAAAATGATTGAGTATGCGGGCAGTAAGACCCCAGATCACCTCACCTTTCCAGAGATAGAAATACTGGGGGTAGCGGGCGTCACGGTAAGGGTAATTCCTGCCATTGGGAATCAGATCATAGGGATAACCCTGGGGGAGAACCAGCTTGAGGCCCAGTGGAGCACAAGGTGGCTCTATCTTAAGCAGATAATTGAGAGGCACATAAAAGACATATTCAACTTCGTCATTGATTTTAATCTTCTGATAATCCTTAATCTTACCTACAAAGGGATTGACTATAAGGTTAAAGGGGCTAACAAAAATATCCAAAGGACCTGCTACTTCTATATCGTCAGTAATGAGCCCTAGTTCTTCACAAGTCTCTCTGACGGCAGCTTCCCTTGCTCCCTTGTCAATTGCTTCAATCTGTCCCCCGGGAAAACATATCTCCCCCGGTTGGACATTCAGGTTAGAGGCTCTTTTTTCAAATAAGATGCAAAGAGCATTCTGGTATTCGACCAGGGGTAATAAGACTGCTGTCTTAAAATAATCTTTATGCCCGAGTATTTGTGGACGGCGCTTGGCAATAAATTTAAGTTTTTCTTCTATCAGGATTTTTTCTGCCATATCAAAAAAAGTCCTTTCTGAATCCATAGTTCCAGCTTTCCTGCCTGCCTAATCACAAAGCCAATGTTTATTCCCTTGAGTGAGATATAATCTTGGGTTGAAGTCAAGCAAGAAGTAAAAGCGATCTCAATATAAGAGAAACTTAAATCTTTCGTATTTTAACATTACTAATCATCATAAGAGAAAGAAAAACTATGAGCAAGAGAATTACCGTAGGATGGAGGTTATCTGCTAGCAACGAAATTAAGGCCAGAATAAACCCAGCCAGGGTTATGGGTATACCCAGGAAGTATTCATGAATATTTAATACATTAAAGCGGGCTAACCGCAAAGCCCCACATATTATAAAAAACAAAACCGCAATCAAGCCTGGCAGATAAAAACTCTCCAGGAATATCTGCGCATATAACAAGACAGCAGGAGCTACTCCAAAAGAAACCAGATCACAAAGAGAATCCAATTCTTTTCCTAACTCCGAAGTGGCCCCAAATCTCCTCGCTATTTTACCATCCATACCATCCATGACTACTGCAAAAACAATAAAAATAGCAGCCCAAAAATAGTTTAGATGTTGAACTGAAATAATGGCCATGGAACCAAAAACCAGGTTCATTAATGTAAGAAGATTAGCAAAGCTCTTGGTCATCAAATCCAGCAATCATTATCTTCCTCTCTTGTTTCAATATTGTTGAGGCCACAATCTTTTCTAAAAGCAGCAAAAAGAGTAGTACAGCACATTTACAACAGAAATCATCCGTTTAGCTAACGATTCATCATCGGGTCTTGCTTCCATTCATCGCCCCCATGGCAGTTTATATGTTAGCATTTATTTATGTAGCGACTCAGATCCGGGGACGATTTTACCAGCAAACTAGATAATCTGTTCTTCTATATGCTAATATATTATAACATATTAGGGTTCAGGCGCGGACGAACGATATAATTACTTTTAAATGGGCAATATCTGCGGCTCGTCCTGGGCTCAAGAGTTACGCATAAACTCCCGTCCATGGAAGACTCGCTCAATAGCAATCCCGCATTCGCCCCTTTTCGCTTATTTACCTATGCGGGGTGTTGGCAGAAAAAGTAAGGAGGGTTGGGAATAAATATGAGCGATGGTTTGTTGTTTGAAGAGAAAAATATATTAATGTATCGCCAGGGAGAAGTGAGGCCATACCGCGACTCCCTGGTTAAAGAAGTTCCGCTCACGGTCTTTGTTAACGGGCGGGAACTGTCTACCCTGGTCTGCTCGCCTCAAGCCTATAAGGAACTGGGGGTGGGTTACCTCCTAAACGAAGGGCTGGTATCAGATCCAGCCGATATCCAAGAGATACATCATGACCCTGAGAAAGGGATCCTCTTTATTGAGGGGAAAATAAAAGAACCTCCCAATAATAAAGGACACAAGCGCTATTTCCCAAAAGATAATGAAACGCTTAATAGTAGTTTTTATTTTGCCAAAGATGCTCGCCAAATTAAATCGGTAGAATCCAGCTTTCGAATCCCCGCCTCCCGTCTATTGCAACTCATTGTTTTATTGGAAGAAAAATCGCTTACCTTCCGCCGGACGGGGGGAGTACACAGTGCAGCCCTGGCCGATAACTCGGGACTAATTGTCCGCTATGAGGACATCGGAAGGCATAACGCCGTAGACAAGGTTTTGGGCTATGCTTTTTTAAATACTATTCCCCTGCTTGATAAGTGTTTAGTTTTGAGTGGGCGGGTTGCCTCAGAGATACTAATTAAAGTTGCCCGCCGGGGAATACCTCTTATCCTATCTCGCTCGGCTGCCATGCTGCTCGCAGTGGAATTGGCTGAAAAGCTAGGTATCTGTGTAGTGGGTTTTACCCGGGGAGAGCAGTTCAATGTCTATACTCATCCAGAATGTGTCATTTTTTAAATAAAAGACACCAGAAGGAGATCCTTCTTCTAAAGTGAGGAGATTTAATAATCTATTCTTCTATTATTATGTCTTCATAAATAGTTGTATATATTCAAGTTATAATTTGTATGCAATATTCATATACTATGATTTTGCTCTATTGCTTAGCCTTATTATTTATAGTATGCTGATTTGAGAAGAATAACTCCGAGCCTTATTGACCTAAAGATTGCGGTTCATGGCAATAAGGCCTATAGGTATAAGTGGAAACGCTTGTGCCTCCCCGTATTGTGGAAAGGAGTACTTATTTAGCTGTTCGTTTAAGGGACAGGTGTTTGTGTGCTTTTCCATAACACATAACACCTGTTTTTTTAATATATCTTAATATGTCTCCGAGCCCTTTTGACCTACGGACAATTCCAGGGTTACAGGGCCTATAGGTATAAGTGGAAACGCTTATGCCTCCCCGTATTGTGGAAAGGAGTAGTGAAAGAACTGTTCAGTTAGATTGGACAGGTGTTTCTGTGCTTTTTCACAACACCTGTCTTTTTTGTTTAATTGAATAGACCGGCTCCAAGCCTTTGAACCTAATGATTTGAACTTATTTTCAGGGAGAATAGGACTTTTATGGTGGAGAAAGCTTTGCTCCCTCTAGCCCGTCAAAGAAGTATAAAAACAACTTTATTCTAGATGCATACGTTTTTATACTTCCCCCTTTGCCGAGCTTAAGACATCCATGGTTCAACGGCCGCGGTATAAGTGGAAACGCTTGTGCCTCCCTTATTTGGAAAGGAGACCATATTCACTATTAGTTAGGCTTATCCATTTTTAAACCACAGTTTGTCAGATAAGCCTGGCAGGTGATAATTGGACTTTCTTCAAATACGGGAGGCTTGTTTTTGTCTGTAGGTTTTATTTCTTGGGAGTTGTTAGAATTTGAAAGGAGTGATGGGAGTGGAACTGATCAAAATCACTATTGATGGAAAGGAGGTTGAAGTCCCGGCGGGTACAACGATAATGAACGCCGCTGATAGTGTTGGGATTAATATTCCAAGGCTCTGTTATGATCCCGACCTCAGCGCCCTGGGTGCTTGTCGCCTGTGCGTGGTCGAAGTAAAAGGCAATCGTCTTTTACCGGCTTCCTGTGTGACCCCCGTTTTCCCCGGAATGGTAGTTAATACCAATTCTCCCGCCGTGGTCGAAGCCAGGAAGACCATCCTTGAATTGCTGGTAGCCAATCACCCACTGGACTGCATGACTTGCGACAAACTGGGTAACTGTAAATTGGCCGACTATTGCTACCAGTATGGCGTTAAAGAAAGCCCCTTTGTTGGCGAAAAACATGAATATGCTATCGATGATACCAACCCCTTTATTTTGCGCGATTTGAACAAATGCATACTCTGTGGTGCCTGTGTCCGTGCTTGCGAAGAGATGACCGGCCAGGACAACCTGAGTTACCTTAACCGGGGTTTCCATCGCAAGGCTACCACTGCCGGCGATGTTGACTACATTGATTCTGATTGCGTTTTTTGCGGTCAGTGTGTAGCTGTATGTCCCACCGGAGCCTTGCAGGAAAAAACTATGGTCGGTCAGGGACGTCGCTGGGAAATTGAGAGAGTACGGACCACCTGCCCCTTCTGCGGAACCGGCTGTAACTTTGACCTCGCTGTAAAAAATGGCAAGATTATAGGTGTTCTCTCCAATCCTGATAGCACGGTGAACCAGCGTTCCCTCTGTGTTAAAGGTCGTTTTGGATGGGATTTTATCTACAATGAAAAACGGCTTACCACCCCCTTAATAAAGAAAAACGGCAAATTTGAAGAGGCCAGCTGGGATGAAGCCTTTGACTTGATTGCCCAGCGCTTTGGCGAGATAAAGGCTCAGTACGGCTCCGAATCTTTTGCCGCCCTGAGTTCGGCTCGTTGTACCAATGAAGAGAATTACCTGGTGCAGAAATTCACCCGCGCAGTTATGGGCAACAACAATGTTGACCACTGCGCCCGCACCTGACATGCGCCCACCGTGGCCGGTCTGGCCACCACCTTTGGAAGCGGCGCGATGACCAACGCCATCAGTGAAATTACCACTGATGCAGAACTCATGTTCCTTATTGGCACCAATACCACCGAAGCTCATCCCGTAACCGGCTACAAGATGCGGCAAGCCGCCCGCCGGGGCTGCAAACTGGTGGTTTGCGATCCCCGCCACATCGACCTGGTAGATGAAGCAGACTACTGGCTTCGCCAAAAACCGGGTACCGACATTCCTCTTATCAATGGCTTGATGCATATCATCATTAAAGAAGGTCTTGAGGATAAAAAATTTATCGAAGAGCGCACCGAAAACTACGAAGCCCTCAAGGCCACGGTAGAAAACTACCCGCCCGAATATGTAGAGGAATTAACGGGTATTCCGGTTGATGTACTTTATGATGTCGCCCGCCTCTATGCCACCACGGATCGGGCTATGATTTTCTATACCCTGGGAATAACCGAACACATTTGTGGAACCCGAAATGTTATGAGTTTGGCCAACCTGGCTATGCTGACCGGTCATATGGGCCGGGCAGGAGTAGGTGTATGCCCCATTCGTGGCCAGAACAATGTGCAAGGTGCTTGTGACATGGGAGCACTGCCCAATGTATATCAGGGCTATCAGAATGTTGCCCTGCCCGCAGTCAAGGAAAAATTCGAAAAAGCCTGGGGCCGGCCTATGCCGGATAAGATTGGTTTAAAGATTCCTGAGATGTTTGAAGCGGCTCATGAAGGCAGTGTAAAAGCCATGTATATACTGGGTGAGAACCCGGTGCTGACCGATCCCAACAGCCACCATATCCGCGGTGGTCTGGAAGCTCTGGAATTCCTGGTGGTTCAAGAATTGTTCCTTACCGAAACCGCTGAATATGCTGATGTAGTATTACCTGCTGCCAGTTTTGCTGAATGTGACGGTACCTTTAGCAATACCGAGCGCCGTGTACAAAGAGTTAGAAAGGCCATCGAACCCATTCCGGGAAGAGCCAACTGGCAGACTATCTGCGAAATGGTTAGTCGCATGGGCTATCCCCTGAATTATGAAAGCCCCCGCGAGATTTGGGATGAAATGGCTTCCCTGGCTCCTTCCATGGCGGGAATCAATTATGACCGTCTGGAGGAATTAGGCAGCCTGCAATGGCCTTGTCCTACCACTGACCATCCGGGAACTCAGTTCATGCATGTGGGCAAGTTCACCCGTGGTCTGGGCCTATTCCAGCCCTCCGACCATATACCTCCGGGAGAAATGCCGGATGAGGAGTACCCCTTCCTGCTTTCCACCGGTAGGATTCTCCAGCACTATAATGTAACCACCCCCTATTCCAAGGGCATTATGAGTGTCTGGGATAAAGAAATGGCGGAACTTAACCCGGCTGATGCTGAGAAGATGGGAGTTAAAACCGGTGATAAGCTGAAAGTTACTTCCCGACGTGGTGAGGTGGTTACTGCAATAAGAGTGACCGACCGGGTAATGCCTGGCATAATCTGGATGTCATTCCATTACAGCGAGACTCCCACCAATGCCTTGACCAGTCACCACCTGGATCCGATGACCGGTACTGGTGAATACAAGGTTTGTGCGGTTAAGCTGGAAAAAATCTAGGAGGATAGTGAATGCGCAAGGTACCTGTGAATGAAGCGATAGGCCAGGTTTTAGGTCATGATATAACCAGGATTATACCGGGTCGGGAGAAAGGCCGGGCTTTCAGAAGGGGTCAGCTCATTACCGCTGCTGATGTTCCCCGCCTGCAGGATCTGGGCAAGGAACATATTTATATCTGGGAGCCTGGTGATGAACTGATTCACGAAGATGAAGCAGCTCTGCGTCTAGCACAAAGTGCGGCCGGGCCAGGAATAAAGCTTAGTGAGCCCAGCCAGGGCCGGGTTAATCTCATGGCCGCTTATGATGGTCTTTTGAAGATACAGGTGGGCCAGTTGCATTGGATAAATAATATTGATTCTGTTATTTTCGCCACCTTGCATAATAACCGCGTAGTAGTTAAGGAACAAAAGCTGGCTGGAACCCGGGTGGTTCCCCTGGCCGTTGAACGAAGCCTGGTAGAGGAGGCGGAAAAGCTGTGTTCTAATCCCCTGCCCCTGGTTTCAGTAAAATCCTTTAAGAATCTCTGGACAGCCGTAATTACTACCGGCAACGAAGTTTGCTACGGTAGAATAAAGGATGGTTTTGGCCGGGTTATACGCAAAAAGATTACCCCTTTCGGGGGGCGCTTTATGAGCCAGACAATTGTTCCCGACAGTCCGGAAATCATTTCCGCGGAGATCCAGCGTTTTATCGGAGAAGGCGCGGATTTGATCATTATAACCGGCGGAATGTCCGTTGACCCGGATGATGTTACCCCGCTGGGGATTAAAGCCTCGGGAGCCGAAGTAGTATTCTATGGTGCTCCGGTTCTGCCTGGTTCCCAGTTTATGCTGGCTTACCAGGGCCATGTTCCCATCTGCGGGGTACCGGGAGGAGCATTATATAGCAAGTTTACTACCCTGGATTTACTCCTGCCCCGGATTTTTGCCGAGGAGCGGATAAACCGTTCTGATATTGTTGCCCTGGGACATGGCGGTTTTTGTGAAGAATGCAAGGTTTGCCACTACCCGGCCTGTCCTTTTGGAAAAGCTACTTATCTTTAATACCGGAGGTATAACGCTATTATGCTTAATAGTTTGGAATATGCTCAGCAAGAATTAATTAAGAATATTGAACCACTGGCTGCTGAACCAGTTTCTTTACTGGAGGCAGTAGAAAGGATTAGCAGCACTGAGATACTGGCCGATTGCGACATGCCTGGTGAACTGCGATCAGCTGTAGATGGTTATGCGGTAAATCCTGATTTATCTGGTAATTACGACCAACTATTGGTCATTGGTCAGCTTAAGCTGGGTGAGGTACCAAATTCTCCTCTGGTTCCCGGGCAAGCAATCAGAGTATTAACAGGTGGCCTGGTTCCAGATGGAACAGTTGCTGTTATACCACATGAAAAAGTACAAATCAAGGATAATTACCTGAAATCTCTGGAATTTGTCAAGCCCGGGAACAATTTTAAACAACCCGGGGAGGATTTTCATAAAGGAGATTTGATATTGGGTCAGTCTACCCGGATTACACCGGGCTTGGTGGCCTTACTGGCTACTTTTGGCCATGGGCAGATCCAGGTTTATCGCCGTCCCCGAGTAGCGATATTAAGCCTGGGCTCAAATGTAGTACCCTGTTCAAGCCAGGCCGCCAGGGGAGAAATTCGCGATGCCAATGGGCCGATGTTGTCATCCCTGGTCAAGTTGGACGGAGGCCTGATAAGCGCAGTTGAACTGGCTGGCCAAAAGGATATGACTCAAATCAAATCCCAGCTTTTGCAAATGCTGGAGCACTCTGAGCTGGTAATAACCACCGGCGGGACTTATACCGATGGTATTAATGAGATTCATGTT
>NZ_JAQVZX010000116.1 GCF_028707975.1 Syntrophomonas sp. | reverse complement strand
CATTTCTCCCTATTTGCTGATTCTAATTTATATGTTTTAGAAAGGCTGTTTATGCTCCCCAATCAACAATCAGTTTACCAGCATATAATAAAAGATTATATAAACAAGATAAGGAACCAGATTCCAGTTGAAAAGGCGTTTCTTTTCGGTTCATATGCCCGGGGAACATATACTTCTGACAGTGATATTGACCTGGCCATTTTTTCAAGCCATTTTGAAAAAATGGAAAGGATTGAAGGATTTCGTTTTTTATTTTTACAGGCAATGGATTATGGCATTGATTTACAACCACAACCCTTTACCCTGCAAGATTTGCAAGAACCGCTGGGAATTGTAGAGGAAATAATAAAATATGGAATTGAGATTGATTAGTAAGCTTTATATAAAAAAAGAGGCTTCTGCCATATTTACCAGGCAGAAGCCTCTTTTATAATTTTTATCTATGGCCTGTATTAGATTACTTTTAGTATTAAGCTGACCGCTTCTGCCCGGGTGGTGTTGCCCCGCGGTCTGAAGCTGCCATCAGGATAACCACTGATAAATCCGCCTTTAAATGCTGCGGCTGCACCGGGTTGAGCTTTTATTGAAGCTGTACCCAGAGGCCGGAGTTGCGGTTGTTATGTTAAACTATTCTAAATTTATTGTATCATAAATCTGTAAGTAGTGAAATATGGGGAAGAACAGGGAAGTGACTATGGCGGCCATAATATATCCTTTTTTGTTTTTCAAAATGATAGGTACCGTAAAACATTTACATGCGCATAATTGGGGCGTATAATAGACATAAGGAAGAGGCAAGGGATGACCGTAAGAGAAGTCTTAAAACTCTTATATATGGACGGATGGAAAGAAATTGAAGGTAGAACCAAAGGTTCCCATATTCAATTAAAGCACCCTACTAAAACAGGCAAAGTAACTGTGCCTAACCACAAAGGAGATATTGCTCCCGGTACTCTAAACAGCATACTGAAGCAGGCAGGACTAAAATAAGTCTTCACCTATTTATAAGGGGGATAAAGTATTATGTATAAGCTTACTTATTTTGCAGTATTTGAGCCGGTAGGAACAGGATACAGTGTGTATTTTCCTGATCTTCCCGGATGTGTAAGTTGTGGAGAAGATTTTGAAGAAGCACAAAAACAAGCTGCCGATGCATTGGGACTTCATTTATACGGAATGGAAAAAGACGGAGATGAAATGCCTGCTCCTTCTAAAGTACCGCAAGTGGATACTGAGACTGCAGCAGGATATATAATTTCTCCTGTAAGCGTTTTCCCGAGCATAGTAAGGAATGAATTAGATAGTAGAGCAGTAAAAACTAATCTAACCATACCGGCATGGTTAAAGGAAATTGCAGAAGCCCAAGGGGTGAATTATTCAAAGATATTTCAATCTGCTTTAATGGATTACCTGGGTATTAATCAAAAGTAGTTGTCTCAAAACAACAGGAAAAAAGGAAGTAAGATTTATGTTGGGCATGCGCGAATTTTTGGCTTGAGCCGTCCTTTTTACTTTTATGTAATATCAATCCGTAATCAGACCGGCCAGTAAACACGTTGGGAGATACTCTATAGCGGGCCCAAAACCATGGTGGCGATAGCAAAATAGATGAGCAGGCCCATGACATCCGTTATCGAGGTGATAAGGGGATTGCTGGCTACCGCTGGGTCCAAATTCATTTTTGTTAGTATAAAGGGCAGCATTACCCCTATCAGATTGGCAGCTATGATAATGGTTAACATGGTAAGGCCCACAATTAAACCAATTTGCAGGCCTCCTCGCATAGACCCAAATATGGAACTGATGATTCCCATAAATACGCCCAGAAATAAACCTACCATAAGTTCCTTGAAAAACACTCTTATCCATTCATCTGCCGTCACATCGCTGGTGGCTAAAGCGCGTACCATCAGGGTAGATGCCTGAGCACCGGCGTTGCCTCCACTGCCCAGCAAAAGAGGGATAAATACAGTGAGAACTATTACTGTTTGCAGGGTTTGTTCATACAGAGCTATTACTCCCGAGGAAAGCAGGCTTACAAAAACCAGGGCGATTAACCAGCCCATTCTTTTTCCTACCAGGTCTTTTATGCTTGATTCTTGATAACTGGCTTTCAACGGTGTAACGGCGGCTGTTTTATGAAAGTCTTCGGTGGCCTCTTCTTCGGCAACATCCATTACATCGTCAAAAGTTACCAACCCCAGCAGTATTCCATCCGAATCTACCACGGGAAGAGAAAAGACATCATATTTTTGCATGACTTTGACGGCCATTTCCCGGTCATCGAAGGCACTGAGACTGATGAAGGATTTGCTCATGATGGCTTCCACGGTTTCCTGGGGGTTGGCCAGAATTAACAGGGAGAGCTCCAGAGAATCCAGCAACTTCCAGGATTCATCAATAACATAGATAGTATGCAGGGTTTCGCTGTTTCGTGCTTTAAGCCGTATGTGATTAATGGCTTCCTGAATAGTCCATTGTGGTCTCACTGCGACATAATCGGGAGTCATCAGTCGACCGACACTCTCTTCAGGATAGCCCAATAAAAGCCTGGCTTCTTTCAAATCATCCGGGTTCAAAAGATTAAGCAGGCGTTGAGTAACTTGACCAGGTAACTCCTCGAAGAGAGTGGTTCTATCATCGGGAGGCAGATTAGTCAGGAGATAGCGAGTTTCTTCATTGGTTAAATCTTCAAGCAGGGAATTGCGATCTTCTTTTTCCAAATAGGAGAATACGGCAGTTGCCACCGGACGGGGCAGGAGTCGGAATAATATTACCCTATCTGCTTTATTTAAGCCGATCAACAGTGATGCCACATCTGGTATAAGATAGTCGTTCCATGTCAATTGCCTAAGTTGATTCCATTGCTGCTGGTTTATTAAATTAGATATCTGTTCCTTCAACTCTTCCATAATATAGACCTCCATCTCGCCAGTAGCGGTGATACAAAATAGTAATGAAAATACTATCGTGAAACAGCAGGAATACAGCAAAATAATCTTAAGGATAAGGTATACTCAGAATTTTCAGCAGAACACCCCGGTGCTGGACATGCGGCAGAATTGCTTTTAAGATACGGAAACTACTTTCGCAGGTAAATCCCAAACTGTTGGAAACTATTAATATCTTTGCTGGAATTACTTAAACAGGTTGCATTCATGGGACAAGCTTGCAGAAATAGCAAAATAACGGGTTTTTTCACCCGCTATTATTCTTAGCCAAATTGTTAGCCACTAATGGGCAAACCCTGTAATTTTAGATTCTTTTGAAGCTATATATTACAGCCTCCAGTTATTTTTTGTCTCAATAATTCCAATATACTGGAGTGTAGAAAGATTTCATGGTGGGCCGTATAAGATTCGAACTTATGACTTCTTCCGCGTCAAGGAAGCACTCTCCCACTGAGTTAACGGCCCGATCTGTTTTTGATATTTATTATTTTAATGCAGTCAGGGCAGAAAGTAAAGGCTATTGAGCGACTCCTGTCTGGTGATTCATCACGAAGTTTTTCCTGCCGAAAGAATCAAGAAACGTTTTCCAAAAATCAAGATTTGTGTCACCATGGATGGACTTTATGCCTGCGGACCGGTCATAAAAACCTGCCGAGAATATGGTTGGGACTATATGCTGGTCTTTAAGGAAGGCTCCATGAAAGAGAACATCATTATGAACACTGTTTTCTTACAACTGGAATGCAGCATTCAAAGTATGATTGTAATTCATACTCCTGGTATGATATCATCATCTCAGGAGGCGATGGCAATGTCAAAAGTAACGATTAGTTTATCAGAAAAACTTCTTCAGACCTTGGATAATTTTGCTGCGAACTGGAATACTTCCCGCAGTGGTGCCGTGGCTGAATTGATATCCAGAACGGAAAAGACAAGCCTGGAAGCTGAAATGGCATTGGGATACCAGGAATTAGCTGATTTGAATAAAAATGAAGCTCGTTCAAACTTCCAAGTGCAAGCGGAGGTTATTCTGAATGATAAAACGCGGTGAAATCTATATGGTAGACTTTAATCCAGCCCGGGGAAGTGAACAGGCAGGTTATAGACCCGCCTTAATTATTCAAAACGACATAGGCAACAGATATAGCCCAACCACAATAATTGCCACTATTACAACCGCCAATAAGAAATTTCCTTTCACAGTTCCCATACAATCTTCTGATAGCGTTCTGGAAAAAGATAGCGTTGTTAATCTTTCGCAGATTCTAACTATCGATAAAGAACGGCTTATGCGGAAGATAGGAGAACTTGATGATTCCTATATGCGAAAAATAGATCAAGCTATAAAAATAAGCCTTGGATTGGACGTATGAAAAAGACTGCATTAAAGGTACTGAGGAATTAATATTGAATTAATTATGATAGTCTATGTCTGTCATAGAAGATGGAAAAGAAGGTTGGTTCCATGAATAGGGTGTCAAGGGGCGGTCCTTTTTGATACCCCTACCCCTTACTCCTCACTTTTCTTAACTAAAATTGATGTCACTGCAAAAAGTTATAAATATGCATTAGCATGCATAAATATACCGCTCAGCTACATTAAAAGCGACCGAAGGGTGTGTAGGGAACGACCCTCGTGTCGTTCCGAATCAGGCTTCGCCAGCGCTTTGTATATTTATGCAACCCTTATGCAACAAGAGGGGTTTTTGCAGTAGAGTCAAAATTAAATACTGTGATTTAAAAAGATATTGAAAGAAAATGAATGTTTATTACGGGAGGTAGATATATGAAAACTTTTAAACTTTCCAATGCCCAGGCGAGAATACTCACCACTGAGCTCAGCAATCCCGGCACTACAGCGTATATTGTGCCCATCAGCGTTAGTTTTGCAGCCAGGGATGAAGCATATATTATGGATGCTATTAAAGCGGTTCTTTCGGGAAATATCAATATCCGCTTCACCCGGGACGATAATCTGGATGTGGTTCAATACATAGCTGAAGCAGATTATTCTAC
>NZ_JAQVZX010000115.1 GCF_028707975.1 Syntrophomonas sp. | reverse complement strand
CTACCTTAATCGCCGGGTTATTTCTTCAACTACCATTCGAGGCTCCTTATTATCTGTATCGATGCGGAAATCAGTGCAGGCATAAAAAGTCTCCCGGGCTTCCAGCATAAGCTTAATGTCCTTTTCGCCAATCTCCTTTTTTAACAAAGGACGGCTGCCTTTTTTCCGGTTTATCCGTTTAAGAATTTCTTCTGCACTGGCCTCCAGACAAATTAATATGCCATTCTCCCTCAAGGCCTCAATGTTCTCCTGGCTTAGTACTACTCCTCCTCCGGTAGCAATAACCAGATTGCTTTCGCAGCTAAGTTTTTGCGCTAGCAGTTTTTCCTCCGAACGAAATCTGATTTCTCCATGCTTGCGAAATAACTGACTGATAGGCAAGCCGGTGATCTTCTCGATCTCCCGATCCATATCAACAAATTTCATTTTTAGCTTTTCCGCCAGCCTTTGACCTACAGAACTCTTTCCTGTACCCATAAAACCGATTAGTACTATATTTTTCCCCATTTCCACACCCTTTTCAAATAAGCCTGGTATTCTTCATAGGATTTCCTGATTTCATCCAGGCTGTCACCGGAAAATTTATCCAAAAAAGCCCGGGCTATAGCAAAAGCCAACATGCTTTCCCCTACTATGGCTGCCGCTGGAACCGCAGTGATATCAGAACGCTCAATATCAGCCTTCTCCTCCTGCCATAATTTTGTGTTTACACTGGTCAAAGGTTTATAAAGAGTGGGGATAGGCTTCATATAAGCCCGTGCCCAAACCATCTCTCCATTGCTTATTCCTCCCTCGATTCCCCCGGCCCGGTTACTCTCACGGTAGAGTCCCTCAGACTCGGTATAGAATATTTCATCATGCACTCGGGAGCCCGGTTCAGCAGAGTTGGCTATACCTTCTCCAATCTCCACCGCCTTTATGGCCGGAATACTCATCAATAAAGCGGAAATCTGACTGTCCAGCCTGCTCTCCCAGCTGATATGATTGCCCAATCCCGGCGGCACCCCTATAACTCCAACTTCAAAACTGCCGCCGAGCGATTCTCCCTTTACCCGGGCCTGGTCAATGGCCTCCATCATCAGGGGCGCTTTTTCTGCATCCACCGAGTGCAAAGGGGATTTATCCACCCTCTCCATCAAAACTTGCCAGTTCTGCTCATTCACCTGCCAGGTCTTTACCTGCACCGGCCCTATGGATCTTACCTGACTATAAACCCGAATATTGAACGACTCCAAAAGCTTTTTAAACATGGCTCCGGCCGCCACCCGGGCAGCAGTCTCGCGGGCACTGGCCCTTTCTAAAATATTGCGCATATCCACCTGATTATACTTCATGGCCCCGGCCAAATCAGCATGTCCGGGCCGAGGCCGGTTTATGATTTTTTCTTCATGCCGCTTGCACTCTCCTGCCGCCATTATCTCCTGCCAGTTTTCAAAATCCTGATTTCTTATGAGATAGGCAATAGGACTACCCAGGCTATAGCCGTTTCTGATTCCGGAGAAAATCTCCACGCGGTCCGATTCAATCTTCATCCTGCCGCCTCGCCCATAGCCCTTTTGTCTCCTTTGCAATTCCCGGTTAATATCCTTTTCCCCTATTTCAACCCCGGCAGGCATTTGCTCAACAATACCAATAAGACCCTTTCCATGTGATTCACCAGAAGTAACAAAGCGTAACACCATCCGTGTCCCCCTATTTCTTTTTAATATATCCTCCCTGGAAATGTTTGGGTTCCATGAAAACCACAAAGGCATCAGGGTCTTTTTCGTATATCTTATCCGCAACAGCCACAGCCATATTACGCCTGAGAAAAATATTTAACACCAGTTTGGGGCCGGCCTTACCACTGGCTTCCCAACAGGTTACCGGAAAACCTTCTTCCCTTAATTCCTCCACAATATGGCCATGCTCGCTGTCAATGGTTACCTGAACCCCCCGATAACCCAGGGCAATCTTTTCTTCCAGGAAAGTCCCCAGGAGGATGCCCAGGGCAAAACCAAAACAAAAGACCAGTAGTTTCAAGGGTTCATTCAGCGAACCAACTACCAGGCCCAGGGCTACGGTATAAATAAGGATTTCAAAAAAACCGATTATGGCCGCCGGTATTTTATCCCCGCGGATAACCAGAATCATCCTCACTGTTCCCAGAGAAACATCCAGCACCCGGGCCAGAAAAATAAAAATTAGTTCAAATAACATAGCTTCTCCTTATTCCCAGCTTGGTGGGGGTTCATCGGAAACCCTAATCCTCCCCGCAGCCACACTTACTATAATATAGCGTCTTTCCCCTTTTTGGTTTTCCAGGGTTACCGTCCCTGCGTGAGAAGGTACTCCCGAAGGCGAGAAAATACAGGCGGCCTTGTTATCATGCTTGTCAAAAGTAGTCAGGCCTAAATAGCTAATACCCGGGCTTAATTGATAGGTGGAGCCATTTTTAACTTTATATTTGGTATCACTGGTAAAAAAGTATATCACTTGCGTTTGTCCGCTGGTTATGGCTTCCTGCCGCGCCATGCGCAGCACCCCGGACATTCTTTGGGCATCACTTTGCAACCTCTGCTTATGTATAATAGTCGAAAATTCCGGAGCGGCCAGGGCCAGCATCAAGCTGAGAATAGCCATGACGAGCAGAAGTTCAAGCAGGGTGAATCCTTTTTTCGAGTTGATTTTGCACCACTTCCTTCATGTAGTCCAGAGGCGGCTTTTGCCCCAGCAGTATTTCCAGGGTCAAAGCTCCTTGCTGAACAAACATCCCCAGTCCGTTCATGGTCTTGAGCCCCAGGGCTTGCCCCCATGATAAAAAGCGGCTTTGCAGCGGATTATAAATGAGGTCGCAGAGGACAGCTCTGCTGCCCAGCAGATTCTCTTTGTTTACCGGTGATTTATCACTGTTAGGAAACATCCCCACCGGGGAGCAGTTAATAATGATGCTGGCCGTCTGGCTCAATCGTTGAAATTCAAGCGTGTTCATCAGGGAAGCTGAAGCTGAACTTGAGCTGCGGCTTGTTATCAAATCTGCCAGCAACCTGGCCCGAGCCAAATCTAAATCCAAAAAATCCAGACGGCTGACACCAGCACGCGTAAGCGCAAAGGCTACTGAGCGGGCTGCTCCCCCGGCCCCAATGAACAATGCCCTTCCTCCGGGATCAATCCTTTCTTCCCGTAATGCTTCCACGAACCCCCGGCCATCAGTATTATAACCCTGCAGACGCCCATTATCATTCTTTATCACATTTACCGCCCCGCAGGCAGATGCCTCAGTTGACAATCCATCCAAAAAGGGGATGATCTTTTCCTTGTAGGGGATGGTAACATTCAATCCACGGAAATTTAGAGTGCGGATAGCGGAAGGGAGATCAGGCAGTTTTTCCTCCGGGATTTCCAGGGGTAGATAAATTGAGTTTATTCCCATCTTCTCCAAGGTAAGATTGTGCATCAGGGGAGAAAGACTATGCTGCAACGGACAGCCTACCAAGCCCAGAAGGATAGTGTTGATATCTATCTGCACAGTTCTTTCTCCTTTCTTAATCGTGTGAGGAATCAGGGATCTTGACGACTTACTCCCGACGACCTACGACCAATTTTCGACGTAAACGGCGCAAAACGAAGTATTCCATGCATCGGGATATTTTAGTACCCGGAAACTCTCTTTTATCCAATGGTACCACCAGAATCGTATATAGTCCCGCCCGGTTTCCTCCCAACACATCGGTAAATATCTGGTCGCCAATTACGGCAGTTTCGGCAGCCTGGCTTTCCATCAAGGAAAGAGCCTGGAAGAAGGCCCTGCGCCGGGGTTTCTGGGCCCGATGAAGATACGGAATCCCCAGGCTCCTGGCTACAACCAGAACTCTCTGTTCACCGTTGTTGGACAGGATACAGGCCTTGAAGCCCTGTCCCTTTATATTCTCAAACCATTCCGCTATTTCTTGCCTTACTTCTCTTCTATTCCACTCGGTAATTGTATTATCGAGATCCAAAATAAAAGTGTTAATCTTTAGCTCTTTAAGTTTATCCAACGGTATCTCCAAAAGAGATTTAACATATATTTGAGGATAAAGAATTTCAAACATTTACAAACCTCACAGCTATTGGTCATTTTCCAGCATTCGCTGGCGAAAGAGAGAAGCCGACAATTCCGGTGCCACCGGATTGGTATAATAGCCAGTAGCCATCTCAAATCCGTTGGTTATGATAAATCGCGGATTTATCTCCATGAACCAGTGAGCCCCCTCCGCACTGACCCCGTTTATCGGGCCGGTGTTTATCACGATATTATAGGAGGGATTGCTCAAAGAATCAAGCATGATATTTAGAAAAGTCTTCAATGTCCTGGCCAAATCAGATATTTCTCTTTCGCTTATACCCCCAAAATGCTCTTTATGCTCTTTAGGTATTATCCAGGTTTCATAGGAGAATCGCGAGGCGTAAGGAGATAGCAGGATATAATATTCACTCTCGTATATTATTCGCTTCCCGTTTTCCCGCTCCTGCTCCATAATAGTACACAAAAGGCATTTCTGATTCCGCTGGTAGAACTCAGCCGGGATGGCTACATGCAGCGGAATCATGGGAAGGGCTACTATCTGGCTGTGACTATGCTCCTGGGAAGCACCGGCAAAGAGCCCCTGGTTTTTATAAATCTGAATATACTTGATACGGGGATCACTTGCCAGGGCTTGATAACGCTCTTTAAACATCCGGTAAATCAATTCGATTCTTTCCAGCGAAAAATGGTGAAATTCGCAGCTGTGATCTGAGTTTCCTATTACCACTTCCTGTTTTCCCAGACCATTGCAGCTATAATATATCCCTGATTGTTGTTCTTCTTGCAATTCTCCCTCCAGCCTAAAGGCAGAATACTTGCTGGGTACGGTGCGAACAATCCAACCTGGAGAATCCGGAGCCGAATTATCCTTTCTCACGGCAGCGATTTCCGGCGGGGTAAGAGATTCATTACCGGCACAAAA
>NZ_JAQVZX010000032.1 GCF_028707975.1 Syntrophomonas sp. | reverse complement strand
AATTGCTTATGAGGTTATAGAACAGGACGGGCAGTTGCTTATTATTATTCTGGCGGGTACACGAGAGAATTTTTATGATGAATTAAAGATATATTTGAAAAAGCGTATAAAAGAAACTGAATAAGAACGGGATGATGGATACAGGGGACCGCCTGGCGGTCCCCTGTATCCATCATCCCGTTTTCTTGTTTGTGACAATTACTTGATATTTTACAGGTATTAAGATGGAATTGTTTCCGTGTCAAGAATCTTATGCTTTTCCTTTTTCTAATGAAAAAATGCGGGAAAAGAACTATATACCCTGGCAGTTGTTGGTTAACAGCCTGAACCGGGCTATTCAGCTGGATGATTTTTGTTACATGATGGACATTAATCTTAAGGTAGTCAGAAAACTACAACTGGATGATTTTAAAAATAAGCTGTAAGATATGCTTATTAACAACGGCGAATTTTGGGTTTTAGAAAGGAATGATTACAAATGAGCAGGCAGGATGAATTTTATTCTGAGCTTTTGGAGCGCTTTCGGAAGATAGTAGAAGACAATAATCTTCTGGATCAAGAGATTATTATTACCGGCCGGGCGCTTTCGGTGGAAGAGGCCATAGGAAATCCCAAAAGGCAGGACTTTCCCATTGTAAAAGGTAAAGAGAAGTTAATGCAGGCTGAGTTCAAAGGAGCCAAAGGACAAGCTTTTACTGATATGGCAGGTAATTTCAAGGGTACCCTGCAGCAAGTTTTGACTATGCCGCTGACAAGCAATTTTGACCGGGCAGTGCTGATAGCCGGTATGAATGCTGTATGCCGTTATCTGGGTTTAATTGATAGAACCATCCATTGCCATGACGAGCAGCCTGAGCAATGTGCCGCCGAATTGGTTGAACAAATAAAAAGAGATTTCGGTACTCCCCGGGTAGCCCTTATTGGCTATCAACCGGCGATGCTGGAAAAACTGGCGGCATCCTTTCCGCTGCGGATGGTGGACCTGGATCCTGATAATATTGGGAAAATCAAATCAGGTGTACAGGTAGAAGGCTATGAAGCAACCGATGAAGTGCTGGAATGGTGTGATGTTATTGCAGCTACAGGCAGTACCGTGGTAAACTCCACGATTACTGCGTATTGTAAACAGAAACCGGTATACTTCTTCGGCACCACCGGCGCCGCTGCCTGTCATCTTATGGGCCTGCAGCGCTTTTGTGCTTTAGGAGGATAAACAAAAATTCTTAAAGCATGGGGGTTAATCAACCCTCATGCTTTTGAAAGTCGCAAAAAGCCTGTTTCCATTCGGGATTATCTTCCATGAATTCGACCAGCAGCATAATCTTCCCTATTGTTTCCGGACTGATATAATGTTCAATTTTTTCGGTTTCCTCTAACAATTGCTCTTTGACCCCTATGATACTTAAAAAGCGTTCCAGGGTCTCATGCCTTTTTAATAAGTATTGCCCGTGTTCCTGCCCTTTTTTGCTTAGTTCTATCACACCATACTTTTCAAACTGCAGGTAACCCATATCCGCCAGCTTTTGCACCATTTTACTGGCCGAAGGAGGCTGCACATTAAGGGCTGAAGCCAGGTCGCCCATACGGGTATATCCCTTTTTGCCGGCCAGGCGATAGATCATTTCCAGATAATCTTCCATGCTGGCGGTAATAGCTTTTGTTGCCTGCTGCTTAATTTGATAGCCCCGAACAGTACGAAACTCGCGCTCCTCTCCCATATAACCATCTCCCCAGCATATTCGTACAGATTTGTACTATGTTACCGGTCGGTAATTGCTTGACTATGGTATATATATTCGATTTTTGCAGAAGAAATACGGCATTTTTAGGGATGAGTATACCCCTCACTTTCCTATTAAAATTTACTTAGAGTTAGGGGTGATATGGGTGCGAATAATTCGTCCAAAAAGAGATGAAAGCGTTCAGGTATTTCGCTCTATTAATTTAGGAACAAAGGCCTTTACAGGGTGCTGACCAAATAATAAGGAGAAAATTCTCCTCCGGATAAATTGCCAATGGGGTCAGGTCCGGGAAAAAGCTGTTCAGCAATTTCCGTATCGCTAAATCCACTATTTCTTAATGCCTGAATACTTTGTTGCAGTCCCAGTAGATAATTCAACTTACTAAGAAATAATTCTTTAGCGTTTTTTCGAATACCGGTATGGGTGCAAAATACCGTAGTAAAATCCAAGTCCAATATCTTCCGGATTGATAATATCGTTTCATTCATATTCTCATCGAACATAATACTTTTCGGCCTGAGATTGTTTAAGAGGTCACCGGAAAACAGCCAAGCTTTATTTTTTTCATGTAATACTATGTGATAAGGGTAGTGTCCGGGTGAATTAATAACATCGAAAACATAGCTTCCGGTTTTTATTGCATCGCTTATTGGCTCAGCCTTGAATGCCTGCCTTCTACCCCAAATATCCAACCGGTATTTTGCTAATTCCGGTTCTTGTCCGGCTTCTTCCAGAGAACCCTCATGCAGGTAAATCGGAACTTGCAGCTTCTCTTGCAACCAGCAGGCCATTCCGGCATGGTCTTCATGGATGTGCGATAAGAATACCTGCTCAATTTTATGGGTATTAAAAAACTCTATGGCTTCTTCTGCCAGGGAATATGGCCCGCTATCTATTAGCAAGCCATCGATAAGATAATAATAGACATTCATTTGAAAAGAAGGTTTCCAGGGCATTTCCCTGCTGCCCCGGGCGCAAATTATATCCTCATAGTTGAAAACTTCGAACATATTTTATTTACCTCCTCTGCATACAGAATTCTGCATTTTGGGTAAAAAGCATCCTTAATAGTTTACCATGTCAGGCGATTGTTTTCACTTTAACCTCCATCTTGCCATATCAGCAGCGATTCAAATAATTATGAAAAGGCATTTTTCACGCTAATCCTCCTCAAAACTTTCACGGTTAGCAGGACAGGGAAACAGTAATAAAAGAAGATAAGTTCATTTGAAGTGAAATGAGCAATCATGAATATCTGTTGCCATATACTTTCCAGAGGTAATTGTGAAATAACTTATGAATACATTACCACCGGAAACGACAAACTAGGTAAAAATAAGAAAGGATGAAAGATGTGGCTTTACTTGGTGATCCCTTTGTAGCTAATTTACCCCGCCCCCTCTCCAATGAGGAATTAATACAGGCATTAAGGGTTGATATTGCAGGTGAATTGGAGGCAATCATCGGCTACGAAGCGCATATTATGGCTACTACTGATGAAAGGGTGAAAAAGGTACTCACTCATATTGCCAATGAAGAAAGGCGCCATGTAGGTCAATTACAGCAGCTTCTATTTGTTCTAAACCCGGGAGAACAGCAATATTTTGACCAGGGACTGCAGGCCATTCAACAACAGCAGTCCCAGAATTTCCAGATGCCGATGCAATAAAACAAACGGGGCAGGTCCATGTATCTGCCCCAACGGCATAGCCTGGGGTGACCATCTCTTTGTCCTTACATTGCGTTCGCTTAAATCAGTGATCCCTACCCTGATGGGAATTCGCCCCTTCCCTTTCATTCCACAATGAAAACCTTCCTCCGGCTCCCAGCTATTTTCCGAAAAACTTATGAACTATATAAAATACTGCTTGACATAATTGTACCCAGAGAAATACTATTATGATAAGGAATATGAGCATATGCCCATTAAAGAATGCCGCTCTGTAAACATAAGCCTCAGGCTATTGTCGGGTAGAGGCTTTGGTATCCCTTAATCGGAAGCTACTGTCGGCTGCTTGCCAATCTGAAAGGTGGTGAGGACATGTCTAAGAAAATTGCTGTTTGTTCGTCCGATTCATCCCCGTCGTCTCCAGTAGAGGGAAGATTCGGACGCTGTAAGTGTTTTATGATCTGGGACCCGGAGACCAGGCAATATGAGACTCTATCCAATACCGGACCTGAGGCGGAACACGGCGCAGGAACAGGAGCTGTCCAGGCTCTGATACGAAATAATGTGGGAATGGTTATTTCCCAGCGGGTGGGGCCTAAAGCCTATGCAGCTTTGGAGGTAGCTGGGATAAGGGTATTTGCTGTTGTTGATGGCAAGACGGTGGAAGGGGCCCGTCAAAGCTACGAAGCTGGCGAGCTCCAAGAGCTATTGGCTCCTAGTAATTAAGTTTAGTATTCTTACCAAAATACAATGAATGATGTCACTGCAAAAAGTTATAAATATGCATTAGCGTGCATAAATATACCGCTCAGCTACCTCAATAGCGACACCCGAAGGGTGGAGCATCAGTGGTACCCGAAGGGTGGAGCATCAGTGGTACCCGAAGGGTGCTACATTAAGAGCGACCGAAGGGTGTGTAGGGAACGACCCCCGTGTTGTTCCGAATCAGGCTTCGCCAGCGCTTTGTATATTTATGCAACCCTTATGCAACAAGAGGGGTTTTTGCAGTAGAGTCAATGAATAAATATATTTAGTGGAGGTTGTTTGTTATGTTGGTAGCTATTCCTAAAGAGGGAGATATGGTCTGTGCCCATTTCGGGCATTGTGAAGAGTTTACCCTTTATGATACGAATGCCAAAACATTTAAATCAGTGGCCAATCCCGGGCACCAGCCTGGTTTCTTGCCTGGCTTTTTAAAAGAGCAGGGCGTTGAATTGGTAATAGCCGGCGGCATGGGCGGAAGAGCTCAGGATCTATTTGCTGCCCAGGGCATTCAGTTAATTGTCGGGATATCCGGCAAGATTGAGGATGTTATTGTTCGTTTTGAAAAAGACGAGTTGGTAAGCAGCGGGGAAGTATGCTCCGAACATGCCCATGCCGGAGACTGCCATAGTTGACAAGTATTTAGAAAGGAGATAAGTCTGAAAGAGATTCTTTCATAACGTTTTGTGCCTTAAGAAAGGAATGGAGATAAACATGCAAATAGCAGTCGCCAGTGGCAAAGGTGGTACGGGGAAAACTTTGGTAAGTACTTGTCTGCTGCGGATTTTGGGTGATGAGAATTCAGCTTTGATTGATACTGATGTGGAAGAACCCAATGCGGGATTGGTATTAATGGCTTCGGCCCCAAAAACTGCTGATGTAAGCCGCTTAGTGCCCGAAATCGACTATAATTATTGCAATTTTTGCGGAAGGTGCGCCGAAGTATGCAATTTTAATGCCCTGCTGGTACTTAACGAAAAAGTCTTGCTTTTCCATGAGCTATGCCATTCCTGCGGAGCCTGTGCTTATCTTTGTCCCCTGGCGGCCATAAAGGAAATAGAGCACCCTATCGGAGTTATTGAAGAAGCCCATTTGCCAGGGCATGGCCGAGTATTGACCGGCCGGCTTAATATCGGGGAGGCTCAGAGTCCGCCGCTCATAAATGCAGTTAAAAAGCAGGGGAAAAGTGCTGCCTTAAGAATAGTCGATTGTCCTCCCGGAACTACCTGCGCCATGATTGAGTCCATAAGAGACAGTGACTATTGCCTGCTGGTGACTGAGCCCACCCCCTTTGGCTTGCATGACCTGGAACTCTCCCTGGAAGCTATGGCTATGCTGGGGATACCGGGAGGACTGGTGATAAACCGCTGGCAGGGGGAAGATGGAGAACTATCAGCCCTGTCCGGCCAAACCGGGGTTCCTATCCTGGGGCGCATTCCATTTAGTGTGGAACTGGCCCAGGCTTACATGCAAGGCCGGGATCCTTTGGAGGCCATGCCCGTTTTGCGTGATATCTTAAGCGATGTTTTTAGGCAGATTAAAGGGGCCTTATCATGAAAAGCATTTATTCATTAATATTTGTATTGCCAAAGGTAGCGGCGAGATGGAGGTTATCATGAAGGAGATATTGTTTATCAGCGGCAAGGGAGGTACCGGTAAAACCGCGCTGACCTCTTCCTTTATACAGCTGGCAGGCAATTGTATAGCCTGTGATTATGATGTTGACGCCTCCAACTTACCTATTCTCTTAAAGCCGCAAAATGTAAGGGCCTACCATTTTACTGCTGGATATAGCGCCTATATAGATGAGGAATCCTGTATCTCTTGCGGCCTTTGTGCGGAACTCTGTCGTTTTGATGCTATCAGCCCGGAATACCGGGTTTTGCCGCTATTCTGCGAGGGATGTGGATTCTGTGAGAAGATTTGCCCGGTGGAAGCCATTGCTATGCAAGTACAGTCTTCAGGGCACTGCTTTGAGGGAGTATTCAATCAAAATAAGCAGAACTTGTTTTTTGCCGACTTGAGACCGGGCGAGGAAAACTCCGGCAAACTGGTGGCTCAGGTTAAAAGCATGGCGCGTAAAATGGCCGATGGGGATAAGGCCGAGCTTATTATTGCCGATGGCCCGCCCGGAATCGGCTGTGCGGTTATTTCCTCCATGGTGGGGGTTGACCTGATAGCTTTAGTTACCGAACCAAGCCTTTCCGGCTTCCATGATCTGCAGCGCGTTCACCAGCTAATGCAGTCAAGGGGCATAAAAGGCATATTGATTATCAATAAATGGGATCTAAATCCCCCGATCACTGGGGAAATAGAAAAATGGGCAATAAATAACTCTTTGCCTCTGGCCGGCAAAATACCTTTCAGCGCTATTATCGCTGAATTTATTGCCAAAGCCCAAATTCCAGCCACTAATCCCGAACTGCGTAAAATGCTTTTTCCCCTCTGGGAAAATATTATTGGACAGTTGAATGTGGTTTAGAATTAGAGAGGAGTTGAAGCTGATGCCTAATCGAGACGGAACCGGTCCTGTGGAACGGGGAGCTGGAACTGGTCGCCTCAGAGGAAGATGTTCAGTAGGTCGCGGAAACAATTGCCCTAATCCGGGCAGGGGACGCGGGCGCAGGAACGGCGGCGGCAACGGCCCCAGGGGTATAAGAGGCGGCGGGGTCCGCGAATTAAACACCCCCGAAGATCTGTCTGGCAAATAAGCCAAAGAGCAGGAGGGAGAGGGGTTATTCCCTTTCTCTTCTGCTCTTCGCTTGCCGAAGACTGCGAGCGGTATATTTATACAAGCCAATGAATATTAATAACTTTTTGCATTAGAATCAAATCAAGCAATAGAAAGAATATTCGCTGCTTAGGTATTGATGGATTTGCCAAGCTAAGAACCTCTTAACGGTTATTTATCTAAATACATCTTCCAGCTTAATTTCCAGTCCGGGAAAGAGCTTGGTGCTCAATAGCTGGTCGCTGGTAAATTCCCCGCTTTTTTGATATCTTCCCTCATCATCCAGGCTGTATACCACTACAACATTGAATTTGGGGAAAACCACCCAATATTCGGGAATACCGCTGCGCTCATAAAGGTTGAATTTTTCATTCAGTTCCTTCTTGGCAGTGAAGGGGGAGATAATTTCTATTACCAGGTCAGGCGCACCCTTGCAGCCTTGTTCGTCCAGTTTACTCGGGTCGCAGATTACGCTCAGGTCGGGTTGTACAATATTAAAAATTTCCTCGTTTTTTTCCTCGTTTAGCGGCAGGCGCACATCAAAGGGAGCGGCAAAAACCTGGCATTCTTTATCGCGCAGGTAATTTGCTATTTGTCTCCCTAATTCCATGGATATAGCTTGGTGTTTGGTAGAAGGCGCCGGGCTCATATCATAGGGAACCCCATCGATTATTTCCCATCTCTCTTCATCCGGCCACTGCAGGTAGTCGGCATAACTGTATTTTTTATCTGGTTTGGGAGAGGCCATGGACATTTTCCTTTCCTCCTTTCCACAATATAACAAGGTGAAATATATCCCCCGCTAAGCGGTCGCAATTCACAAAAAAGGTGGCGGGTTCCAATCCCCAAAATTCCAGACTTTGTAATTTCTATTATACTCGAAATCCAAAATTGAAGGCAAGTAACATCAACGCTGTTTCAACTAACATAAAAAGCAATTATACTACGGTTAGGTATGCTTTTTGTGTTTTAAAAGGAAATTTTAGTGGTTTCAACCTGTCCCGTGGCTCTTTCAGACCTTTGGTATAAGTAGAAAAGCGATGGCTTTTGTAAGTGGTAACCCCTTTGTTTGTAGACGCAATACAAGCAACCACGAAGGTTTTGTGGACATCAATGCCACAACAGATTGGGTAAACGATTTTTAAAGCCATAGGGAAACTCCTTTCAAAGAATTAAAGGGATAGACAGCATTGACTGATTGCCTGGCAATAAACGAGTAATGTTTATACAAAGATAAGTCTGCGTGCTCAAAGTCACACTTATTTGTGCTTGGAAAGGCAATCTACACATATAATCATGCGGTCACTCCAATGATGGAGCAGCCCACTCACCTCCCCGTGATTTGTAGTTTACTGTTATCCCTATGACTATAGGGTAGTAAAAAAGTAGCTCAAAGCCAATACGTTTCATTACGTTTTGTGCCTGAGCGAAGCGAAAGGAATGGATATAATCATGAAAGATCCAGCATATACGGTCGAGTGTGCTCGGATCCTTGACATTGTGCCCATGTTAAATCTGGAAAGAAAGTACTTCGATACTTGTTGGCACTCTGAAGCGGCGCTTATCTGCAAATTAATTGAGCAAGAGCCGATGATGTTTCGAGTATGCAAAGTAAATGGCAAGGTTAAAGGCTACTATTGGGTTTTCCCTCTGGAGCATTCTATATGGAACAAAATCATAACTGGAGAAATGCCTGAAGGAGAACTGGTGAAGCACATCAGGTCGTTTGATGAACCAGAGCTGTATCTCTATATTTCTTCGGTAATCGTTGATCAGACTGATAAGCTGCGTAAAAACTATACCAAAGCTCTGGTGTATGATTTTGGTCGGCGTTTTGTTCTGGGGAGAAGCAGCGATGCTCCAGACGTCCGTGCCATTGGCGCATTTACCATATCCGAAGGCGGCCGGCGCCTGATGGAAAGGGCTAAATTTTCCTACCAGGGAAATTTCAGGGTTCATGGAAAGGAAATGAAATCCTGGGCGATTGAGCGCCGGACTCTGGCCCAACAAAGCGTTTCAGAGCGTCAGCAACGCCAGGCCAGAAAGATTGCCTAAGGCAAAGGAAAAGCGAACGGACAGTTTCTTTGACACCACCATTTTCTCGGGGGTATAGGAAAATGGTGGTGTCTTTTTATGCGCGGTAAGAACCAATGGAAAGGGTGATCCCGGGCATTTTACTCATTTCTTAACTATAACAATTATTCATTTTACATATAACCTATTACAATGTATTATAAGTGTAAATAAATACATAAATGGAGTGTGATAGCAATATGTCAAACCTCAACAGGCCCCCTTTGAAGAGAAGCATGAAGCTCGTTACTATTACCGTTGTTTTCCTCTTATTGTTTAGCCTGGCTGGTTGCAGCAGCAGCAAGCAAGGGGTCAATTCTTCAAGCGATAGTGCACCTCGGTTAACAGACCAGGCTATGGAAGGTTACTATGTTGATGCCCAGTGGCTGCAAGAAAACCTCGACCAGGTAACTATTGTTGATGCCCGGGCGGATAAGGAATATAAAAAAGGACACATTCCCGGAGCTGTAAATATAAGCTGGCAGGCTCTGTCCAATATGCAGCCCAAACAGGGTGAACCGGGATGGGGTGTGGTGTTATCCAATGAACAGTTAAGCAAAAAGCTTGGTGAATTTGGTATTAATGGGAAGAAGGATATCGTAGTTTATAACGATCCGGCTGGACTGGGTGAGGACGGAAGGGTCGTTTGGATGCTAAGAGTAGCTGGTTTGCAGAATTCCAGGATGCTTTTTGGCGGATGGCCGGCATGGCAGAAGGCAGGCGGCGAGGAAACAAAGAGTATCCCACAGGTTAAAGCGGTTTCTTTTTCCATTACTAATCCGGATACATCGCTGCTGGCAACTACTGAATATATCAAGGCCAATAAGGATAAGGTTAAATTGCTGGATACCAGATCGCCGAAAGAGTTTACTGGTAAGACTGACCATGGCGAAAGAGTCAGAGGACATATTCCTGGCGCTATTCACTTGCATTACAGCGATGCACTTAATGCCGATGGAACCGTGAAGACAGTAGATGAACTGAAGGATATGTTTGCTCAGGCTGGACTCAAACCCGGGGATGAAGTGATAGCTTATTGTACCGTGGGTATACGCTCGGGATTTATGACCGTATTACTGCGCATGTGTGGGTATGAAAACGCTAAAAATTATAATGCATCATTTAGTGAATGGGCGGGTGACCCTAACAACACTATTGAAAAGTAGTTGAAATCTAGGAGCCAATAAATGTATTGCATTCAATGGAAACAGTATAAGACTTTATTTAAGGCAGTTGTATCACTGGGTTTACTTATATGGCTGGGATACTCAATTCAGTGGCGAGAATTGGGACAAATTCTTCTGGATGTAAAGCTATATTGGCTAATGACTGCCCTGGGATGGATTATTCTGTCTATGATTATCAGTACCTGCAAATGGCAAGTAGTCCTCAAGGCTCAAAGTTTTAACCTGGATTGGGTGGAACTTTGGAAAGCTTACTGGGCGGGTATTTTTATGAATAATTTTCTGCCATCCAGTATTGGTGGGGATGCCCTGCGAATTTATCGGGTCAATGAAATAACCGGTAATGTTAGCGCGGCAACTGCTTCCGTGCTTATGGAGCGAGTACTGGCTATATCGGGAATTGCTCTGGTGGGCATGGTTGGTGCTATTGTTACCGGAAAAACGCGAGATGGTATATGGTTATTATTCATAGTATTGCTGCTAATTACCATCTTTTTAACCGCCCTACTTCTCTCCCGGTATTCCTGTAAATGGCCAAGAGCTCGTCGACTGGGTCAGTTCCTTGAGGGTATTGGTGATCAAGGAAAAAATTTTCGTGCGAATTGGCCTAAGCTGGGAGTAGTGGTAGCCCTGTCACTATTATTTCAGATTACTGTGGTAGCTGTTAACTACAACATTTTCCTGGCGTTTAATCTTAGCGGTTTGGGTTGGTGGGATGCCTGTTATTTAATACCTGTAACCTCGGCGGTAGCAATGATACCAGTGAGCATAAATGGTTACGGAGTAAGAGAAGGCGCATATGTGGCTTTACTTGCCGGTTATCAAGTTTCACCAACAGTAGCGTTCAGTTCATCGTTGCTATTTGCCTTCCTGGTAAGTTTATGCAGCCTGTACGGGGGAATAATCATTTTGCGGCATAATAAAAAAGGAGATATAAACAATGGATACCAAAAGGGCTTCGCAAATAGCCGGTGAAGAAATGAAAAAAGGCAGGAACTGTTGTCAGGCCGTATTGTTGGCGGCCAAAGAGGTCTGGAGTATTCCCGTAGATGAGAATATTTTGGCGGCGGCTGCTCTCATGGGAGAAGGAATGGGGGCGGGTTGTGTTTGTGGTGCTTTAAGCGGGATTATAATGGCATCCGGCATACGCCAGCACTATCAAGCTCATCCGGCTGGAAACAACCTGCCGGTTATTCTCCACGATGCTTTTAAAAATGAATTTGGAGTCACCTGCTGCCGAGCTATCAAAAATAAGCGTACACTGGTGGAGAAGATTGGGAGAAGAGGCTGTATCCAACTAACCGAACGTGCTGCTGCTATAATGCTGGAGGAATGGGAGAAGGGGAGCAATGCTAACGAAGATATCTGTAATAGTACCGGTACTAAACGAGGAAGAATGTCTTCCTGAATTACTGAATAGCTTGCAGCGTTTCTCGGGCATAGAAATCATAATCAGTGATGGGGGGAGTAGTGACCGTAGCCTGGAAATATGTAGCCGCCATCCGGTAAAAATGGCAACCGGCAGCGCGGGGCGAGGTATGCAGCTAAACCGGGGTGCGCAACTGGCTACGGCGCCAATCTTATTATTCCTGCACGCAGACAGTCAGTTGGAGACCATAGTAGTGGAGCAGGTGCTGGAGGCCATAGAAAAAGGTTATCACTGGGGCTGTGCAACCATGGATTTCGACGAGCGCACCCCCTTTTACCGGGTACTGGCCTTTTTCTCCAACCTGCGTGCTCGCTGCTGGAAAAGCTGCTACGGTGATCAGGCTATATGGTGCCGCAAGGATATTTTTTTAAATACCGGCGGGTTTCCTGACATTCCCTTGATGGAAGACCTGGCCTTATCCCATCACCTGCGTTCAAAATACCCCTCCCAGGTAGTATCAGGCAGGGTAACAAGCAGTGCCCGGCGTTTTAGAGCCGGAGGGTTATGGGCAACCCTGATAAAAATGCAGGTTTTAAAGATGCTATATTTGCTTGGGGCCAACCCGAAGCGATTGGCCGATTATTATCAGCAGTGGTGGAGGGTAAGCTTATGAAATGTGCGCTGATAGTGATGAGCAAGATTCCTATAGGAGGCTTTACCAAGACCCGCCTTATGGGAAAGCTATCAAAAGAAGAATGTGTTGCCTTGCATAGTGCCTGCCTTTATGACATATGTTCATTACTGACCGAATTAGGTTGGCCTGCTTATTTTTCCTATACCGGGGTATCTTCCACCGGAAAAAACGTTAGTAAGGAAACACTGGGGAAATACTGCAACCTTCCGCAGGGTCTGCTAAAGTCTTTTGAGCTCCTGGAACAGAAGGGAAATGACCTGGGTGAACGGATATTGTATTCCTTGGACCAGGTATTGAAGCACTATCCTGCTGCCATCATCCTGGGAAGTGATTTACCCCAGCTAGAGGTTAAGACCCTGCAAAAAGCGGCCCAATTGCTGGACGAGAATGATATAGTGCTGGGTCCTTGTAACGATGGCGGTTACTATCTTCTGGGAGTAAAGCACCCCTACCCCATTTTATTTAATAACATGCCCTGGGGTAGCAAGCAGGTATTGCGGCTTACCAGTGAGCGGGCCAAGAAACATAAACTAAAACTGTCCTTTTTAGATAGAGACAGGGATCTGGATCGATGGGAAGACTTATTATATTTTATGGCTCAGGGTGTAATTGATAAGAGATTGAGTAGCCTGCATAGCTATCGTTATATTAGTAGTATGAGAGTAATTGAGGAAGCTCTGAAAAGGGGGAACTTAAATGAAAATTCAGATAAAACAAATTTGCGACAAAGCTCAGGGTGGGGCTCTTCTTAGTGCCAATGAAATCCGGGAACTATTTGCGATCCCGGCTTTATCCGAGGAATCTTGCCATATTCAATGGGCGTCCCGCTCTATTAGCGAAAAAGCTGGCCTGGCGGAGATACACGGACAGGTAGGGGTTAACACTGCTGCTTGTCCCTGTAACTGCAGATTTTGCTCCTTTGCTGCTGCCAATCTTATCTTTAAGGAAAACCAGGTTTCGGATTTGGAATATATTATCGAGCAGTGTTTGCATCTACAGGAACAAGGTGCTAATGCAATTTATCTAATGGCTACTGCTAATATGAATTTCGCCGACTTTCTGAACATCGCCGGTGAA
This sequence comes from Syntrophomonas sp., assembly GCF_028707975.1. Lineage (GTDB taxonomy): Bacteria > Bacillota > Syntrophomonadia > Syntrophomonadales > Syntrophomonadaceae > Syntrophomonas. The sequence continues at coordinate 7,740 of NZ_JAQVZX010000032.1, read as the reverse complement.
GTAAGGCTTAAATTGCAACCAGAAAGCATTATGATTGCTAATGTCAGGGATATTGATTATTATGAAGGGCTGGCATTGAAAGATGCAGGGTTCACTGGTATTTACCATGCAATTCGCCTGGGGGAAGGTGAAGTAACCCGCATTAGTCCGAGGAAACGATTGGAAACCGTTCAGGCAGCTAAAAAAGCTGGCTTAAAGGTAGGTACCTGTGTTGAACCGGTTGGCCCGGAGCATAGCCTGAATGAACTGGTGGAAAAAACTATCATTGCACGTGAAATAGAGCCGGTATTCAGCGGGTCTGCCCGGCGTATAAGCATTCCCGGTTCAAGCTTGAAACAGTATGGTATGGTCAGCGAAGCCAGTATGGCTCACATAATGGCCGTAGTTCACCTGGCTATGGGGCCAGGGATATCAGGGAATTGTACTCATGAGCCCAATACCCCGGGAGCCATAGCCGGAGCCAATCTTTTTTGGGCGGAGGCAGGATTTAACCCCCGGGATACGGTTGAAAAAACTGAAGCCAGTCGTGGTTTTGACATTAAGAAATGTCGAGATATCTTTAAAGAAGCTGAATTTCCGGTATTGCAGGGATCTTCAGTTTTCTTTGCACGGGATTAAAAAACTAGTCGGGAGGGATTTTGTTGGATAAAAAGGTATGGAAACAATGGTGGTTTAAAATAGCTTTATTGGTTATACCGGTACTTTTATACTATCTGGTGCCGGCATTCCAGGAAATTATTCAAAATGCGTTTAAGGTTTTATCGCGGGTGGATGTAGATGCGGCCCGGGATTACATTCTGTCATTTGGTATATGGGCGCCGGTGGTATCTTTTTTCCTGATGGTATTTCAATCAGTGGCGGCACCGTTGCCGGCTTTTGTAATTACCTTTGCCAATGCCGGTTTATTCGGCTGGGTAAAAGGTGCAGCTTTATCCTGGAGCAGTGCTATGGTGGGAGCCATACTATGTTTTGTCATCGCTCGCCTTTATGGGCGTGCTGTGGTTGAGAAATTCACTACCCGCAGGGCTCTGAAAGAAGTGGATGTGTTTTTTGAGAAGTACGGTAAATGGGCGGTGTTGATTGCCCGCCTGCTGCCCTTTGTTTCCTTTGATATTGTAAGTTATGCTGCCGGTTTAACTGCCATGGGCTGGTGGGAATTCATCTGGGCTACCGGTTTGGGGCAGCTTCCCGCTACCCTGGTATATTCCTATGTGGGAGACATGCTGGTGGGCAGTGTCCGCAATGTAGTCTTTGGTTTACTTATGTTATTTGCTCTGACCACTCTAATAATAATGGCGCGGCAGATTTGGAGGGATCGTAATGCTACGCAAACTACCAGTGAGGAAATATGAATTTAGTTTTGACCAGCACTAAAATTCACAATCCGGCATTCAAAATACAGAATAATAATCTGCCCCTATTTCTATTATTTACTGGTTCCCTGGCGACCAAAGCCTTCGCCCAGCTTGATAGAATGCAATTGTCCCCCGCTGGCCCAATTATCCCGGGTATATTCATCAATCACCACTGTCACCCAATCGGGTTCAATTTCCAGAATACGGGCTGTTTCGCTGGTCAAAACAGTGACCAGTTCCTGTTTCTTATCCTGACTGCGGCCAGCAATCATTTTAACATTTATGATAGGCATAGCTATTCCCCCTTTTCAAGACCTCTTAACTGTTATTTATTTAAATACATCTTCCAGCTTGATTTCCAGTCCGGGAAAGAGTTTGGTGTTCAATACCTGGTCACTGGTAAATTCCTCGCTTTTTTGATATCTTCCCTCATCATCAAGGCTGTATACCACTACAACATTGAATTTGGGGAAAACCACCCAGTATTCGGGAATCCCGCTGCGTTCATAAAGGTTGAATTTTTCATTTAATTCCTTTTTGGCAGTGAAGGGGGAGATAATTTCTATTACCAGGTCGGGCGCACCCTTGCAGCCCTGTTCGTCCAGTTTACTAGGGTCGCAGATTACGCTCAGGTCGGGTTGTACAATATTATAAATTTCCTCGTCTTTTTCCTCGTTTAGCGGCAGGCGCACATCAAAGGGAGCGGCAAAAACCGAGCATTCTTTATCGCGAAAAAACGACCATAATTGTCCTGCGAGTCCCATGGATATAGCTTGATGTTTGGTAGAAGGCGCCGGGCTCATATCATAGGGAACCCCATCAATTATTTCCCATCTCTCTTCATCCGGCCACTGCAGGTAGTCGGCATAGCAGTATTTTTTATCTGATTGGGGAGAGGCCATGGACATTTTCCTTTCCTCCTTTTCACAATATAACAAGGTGAAATATATCCCCCGCTAAGCGGTCGCCCATTCACAAAACAGGCGGCGGGTAATCCCCAAAATTCCAAACTTTGTAATTCCTATTATACTTGAGGTTCACAAATGAGGGCAAGTGGTATATTTGCCTGGTGGTCTATGACAAAGGGATCGGCTCCTGCTGGATGAGTAGAGCAAAAAAACACCTAAGAATTGAGTATGATATGTTCCCACAAACGACAGCCAATCTTGGATATGTTTCCAAATACGAGCGTGGATATGTTCCCAAAAACAACAGGGGTTGAAAACGCAGTTTTGATAGCTATTCCCTCATCTCAAAACATATTGAGACAGTGGTATTGATAGAACGGAAATAACGGCTTACAATGATTCACGTGTGGAAGGATGATTGTTATGAATCTGTTTGATATTCCTGGACATTTGAGAGATGAGGAGTTTTTTGAGTCTCTGCTGCCTGAACGGGGGATTCTGATTGAGCGCATCATCTCCACAGGCCAGGCATCCCCCACGGGTTTTTGGTATGATCAGGACCGGGATGAATTAGTGATGCTTCTTCAGGGTGAAGCCTTGGGCCGGACTTTAAAATCGTAGTCAAAATCCATATTAATATCTATGCCCTGGGATAGCTGGCATCTTCCTGGTCCATTACATGTCCAGCCTTGTTTTATGCCGTCAGGATTGGCACCGGGAATTATTAACAATTCGTAGTTTTTTTATTCCTCGCGATTATTTATGAAATATGCAATTATATCTTCGGCTATATCCACCAGCACCTGTCCGTCCCGGTAAAAAGCATCTTCAAAACCGTGTATGGCAAAAACACATAATATCTTGTTTTTCTTTTCATCTGTAGCAAGATTGGATATTTTATATACGTTCAAAGGCCGGTCATTGCCACTGCGGCCATATTCGTGTTTAAATTTTTCATTATCAGATTCGGTTGCAGTATTTTCGGTTGCAGATTTATTATCTTTTTCAGCATCACTGCTGCTTGATATTTTATCTGGAAATAATGAAACCGAACCTCGTTGATGGTGTTTCTCATCATACCAGGTACCAGTGAAATATTGGTCTTTAAGTTCCATATTATATTTAACACCCAAAAAGGCAGTGCCTTTTTTGATATAATTGATTTCTTCAAAACTAAGATTATTGCCGTTGATATTTCCCTTGACGGAATGAACAGCATCTAATTCAGGCCATTCTATTCTCCCGACAAAATCACCACTTTTTGTGTTAAATTCAGACCCGAAAATTCAAGGATAAAATCCGGGAAATAACAGGACGAAGCAACGGGATGGGAATTGAGGCAAGGAAAATCCGGCTGAACCAGGTGGTCCGAGGATGGATGAACTACTTCAAGTTGGCAGATGCAAAGAAGCTGATACAGGGCTTGGATGAATGGATTCGAAGCCGCATACGGATGGTGACATGGAAACGATGGAAGAGAGTCCGCACACGTTTCGAGAGCCTCAAGCGCTCAGGAATCAAAGAAGAACAAGCATGGATGTGGGCAAACACAAGAAAAGGCTACTGGCGTACTGCCCATAGCCCAATCTTGTTAAGAGCCTTATCCAACGAGAGGTTCAGACGTGCTGGATACCTCAGTCTTACGGAATGTTACTCTGCAAAGTAATGTGTAAACTTTGGAAGCGCCGTATACCGAACGGTACGTACGGTGCTGTGGGAGGTCGGCTACTCAATTAATGGGTAGCCTCCTACCCGATTCGACTGGCAGATCTAAAAACTCAAAAAAGGAGTTACAGTTGAAGGTATTTCAGTTCCGGAAGCGGAATATGAAAAAGGCGCATAAGCTCTTTTTGAGTTTCATACACTCGCTCAGCAATGAAATCACAGAACGGTTTTGACATACCTTTATTCTGATATTGGCGGATGGTGTCGTTATATTCTGTCCGGAGCACCGGAGGTATGATAGCCAGCTGGTAGCCGTCCTGGATGAGCGCAAGGTTCATAATGAGACGGCTGGTCCTGCCGTTCCCATCAATGAATGGGTGGATACTTACGAATTTGAGATGGAGCAGCCCTGCAAATGTTACAGGGTGATACTTTCCCCGCTCGTTTGTGATCCAGGCGTCCAGTTCCTTCATGCGTTTCTCCAATTCGTCCGGGTGCGGGAACACATAATCAGTCCCAGAAACCACGACCGGCTCCTTTCGCCATATGCCAGCGTTCTCCTCGTCAATATCCTTGTAGAACAGGCGGTGTATAGCTTTTATATCTGCCGTAGAAATGCGTCGCTCCTTTATCAAAGTGAACATAAAATTATAAGCCTTGCCATGACCGACCGTCTCGTAGAAATCCCGGAGTGGCCGGCCGGCAATCGTCAGGCCATCTTCAAGTACCACCTTTGTCTCGCTGATGGTCAGGGTATTTCCCTCAATAGCGTTACTCGACCAGGTGAGGCCAATTCGGTAGTAGTCCTTCAACTGTTCCAGCATGTGGCCCTCAAAGGGGCGAACTGCACCGATAGCCCCATGGCAGCGGTCGATTTTTTCATATATGGTCATTTCATCACTCCACCCTTTTACAGATTTATTTCAGGCTCTCAGAGAGCCATAAGGGGCTTATTCTTTTACAGCCTTTATATCAAGATAACGCGCATTGGTACCGGTGCCGTAGAGGGAAAATTCTACGTTGCCGACCTTCAGCGTTTCGATCTTCCCCGCTTCGTTACATTTTGCGATATTGTCGGTGACCCACTGCTTGCACTTTTCTGGCTCAGCACCATCGAAGGGAACCGTAGCGCAGTATCCAAGATAGCTGGCCGCTACACCATGGAAACTCTCCCCGGATATTGCCGGCAGGTTCAAGCTGGAAAAGGTCGCATATTTCATATGAAGCGCATTGTCCGTCACGAAGAAATAGGCCAATTCAGCCCCGGTATCAGAATCGATGGCGGAGGAACTGTAAGATACCTCGTCGGAACCATCTGTCCGTTTCGGGGAGGCCTCCTTCAAGCCCCATTTAACCAGGTTCAGCTTAATATCAGCAGCAATAAGTCCAGGAATTACATCCTCACCCAAAGCGAAGACGGGTTCCGAGGCTTCCGAATGCGCATCTTCTGCCGGTTCAGATGAAGCGGAACCCCCTGCGGATTGCTCCTCGGCTGTCGTGGAGACCGGTTCGTCAGGCCCACTATTCGAAGCGGAAGACTCTCCATCATTGGCAGAGCTTTCAGCGACAGATGGAGCCGCTTTCTCGTCAATTAGCCCCTCTGGTGCTGGAGGCGTCATGGCCAGGCCGACAATGAACAGGACAAGGCACACAGTCATTCCGATGGCACCGGCCCTCTTGGATTTCTTTCTCACCAATGAAATTAAAAAGACAACCAAGTAGACCGCAAAGCCCACTATTCCGGTTAAGACAAGAAACATAAACAATAACATCAACCTCCCTCAATCATTTTGTGAGTGGTTGTTATAATGCTGTTTGTCATTCGTTGCTGTCTTCTGCACCGCTGCGGCCTTTGCTTTCAGGATAGCTGTCTTTTGATATTGTGACTAAACCTTTCAACGCATGCAGCGCATCTATAAGAGTTTTTGCTATTACCTATATAAGAACCCACCTTCAATTTAGTATTCCACCCTCTCGCCGCTCGGCATGACAAAGGCTCCTACATATTCACAGCCTGACGCCTGCGCGATTTGCTTTAGTTCATCAACCGTGAAGCTTTCGCGCTTCATTTTCTGGCTGAAGGCCTGAGGGCTTTTCCCAGATAACCTGGCAAGCTCGGAAACGCTGATATTGAGCTTTACGCAAAGGATTTTAAGCTGTTCAGATACTGACATACCACCACTCCTTTCAACTCTCTCATTATAAACGAATTTATTAACATAATCAACGCAAGTATTTCTCTTTTATTGGGAAACGTTAAAAACATAGTCGACCACATAAACATTTATATTTATATTATAAACAAGAACATAATTCCATAGTACAAAGCAAATATGAGGAGGCGACGGGATATGAGAATCGTTAAAGAGGACCTGACCGGATGCATTAACAGGATAGCCACAGGAGCACCGGCGGTCAGATACTGGGTACTCAAGGAGCCAATCAACGAAACCGGCATTTGCAGAGAATTCAAGACAGAGGCAGAGGCACAGACATAGAACTTATCTCCTGAAAATTGTCATTAAAAAAGCACCGCCGAAGCGATGCTTATAGGGCTGGATATTATAGGTTTTATAGATATTCTGTATAATTACGACCACCGTAGAAAAACCTTGCAACTTTAACGGTGTCTTTTTCTTCTTCAAATCGATATATGAGAATATAATCTTTGATTACAACTTTTCTGTAACCATCTTTCTCTAAACGGACATCTGTACATTTTTCATACATCAGAGGATTCTTTTTGAGGTGGTGATAGCACTTCTCAATTTCATCAAGCAAATTTACAGCAGCAATCGGACTTTTAAGGTCATTAATGATATATTCTACTATACCATCTAAATCACTGTTGGCAAGTTCAGAAACAATTAATTTACAGTCCATATTTTTCTCTTATCTTCTTTAGTGATACATCCCCGTCGAGCACCTTTCCTTCTGCAAACTGCTTTTCTGCCTCTTCAAGCTTGCCATAAACAGTACTTAAAAACATGTTCTTTTCATACATTTCCATGCTCATAATAACCATATCGCCATAGCCGTTTTTGGTTATAAATATTGGTTCTTGGGACGCATGGCACTTCTGCGAAATATCACTAGTATTTTTTAAATCCCTGATTGGAATAATTTGTGGCATAATAATCATTCCTTTCACCATTAAGTCATTGTCCCATAATTATACCACAGTCTATTTAATTTTTCATCCATGTTTCAAATAATTAAAATACCTCTCTGGTCATAAATGCTCGTCTTATTCTCATTTCTTATTGCCCTATCCAGAGCCATAATCAGGGCTACAGCACCGTCAATGCGCTCGGTTCTTTTTTCTTTGTCCGGCTTAATGTTCCCTGCTGGATCGGTCTTAACATAAATGTTGTCCATCATCCAACGAAGTACCGGATGGTGTCCATGCACGATTCTCTTTTCCAGAGCCAACTTCATTAGTTCCTTTGAAGATGGCAACATTGGGCGTGTCGTTGTAGACCGGCACGCCAGTTCTTCCAAGCGTATTCGCCCATAGCCGTATTGGCCTTTACGTTTGGAGCTCCAATTCCATAGGGATTCTGATTCGAATTCGCCCAAACCTTTCCCGCAGCTGCCTGGCTGGTCGCCGTTTCCGAACTTGCCATGGCCTGGTGGATATGCAAAGGCATCTCAGTAAATAGATAATAGATAATAGATAATAGATAATAGATAATAGATAATAGATAGGAATTTGCTTTTTCCCCTCCTCAGTATATCACTGGGTAATATTGTAATGCTATCATTATTGGTACAATATTACCTACGATATTATCATTTGCATAAAATAAACC
>NZ_JAQVZX010000031.1 GCF_028707975.1 Syntrophomonas sp. | reverse complement strand
ACGGGAATGCAGTGGAAAGCAGCAATTACAGCACAACAGAAGCCGGTAAGATTACTATTGCCGGCAGTGTGTTTTCCACAGCCGGTAGCTATAGCATAGTAATTAAAGCCACCGGCTACCAGGATGCCGGCCTGCAGCAGATTGTTTTGCCCTTACCGGAGCCAGTAAACCTTAAGAGCCTTGAAATCAGCAAAACCGCAAGCAAATTGGTCTACACCGTAGGGGATACTCTAGATATAACTGGTCTGGAGGTAACCGGGCATTATAGTGACGGCAGCTCCAAGGTAGAGAATATAAGCACGGTCAATATCAGCGGGTTTGATAGCTCTAAACCGGCTATCCGGCAGACCCTGACCATTACTGTTGGCGATAAGACTATCACTTATACGGTAAGCATTTTCCAGGCTGAAACTGCTGCCGAAAATTCAAACATTAGCGTAACTCCAGATACTCCATTAAAAATAACTATGCCAGAAGGAATTGTTAACAGTGGTATGGAGGTTGTGCAGAATATGCCCTTGCCACCGGTAATAATTGAATCAAGCCAGGCAATTATGAGTATTCCTGAAGGCACCCTGCTTACAGGTTCTGATATTATTAATTTGCCTCAAGTAAAACCTGGTTCTACGGTCAAGGCAACGGGAATAAAAACGATTGAACTGGTGATTGAAGTAGGTTCCGACGGTAATATTGTAAACTTTAGCAAACCGGTACGACTACTTCTTAAAGGACAAGCCTCAAAGTCAGCCGGATTCATTGACCAGGCAGGAAATCTGCAGAAAATAAGTAAACCGGCCTCACTTAAAGGTCTTACCGGTGATGATGCTGCGGAAACAGTAGCCGCCCTCTTTGAAAAGGAGAAAATGCAGGATGCTGCTGTCGACTTCGGAAAAGACCTGGTAATTTGGACCAAACACTTAACTAAATTTATAGCCTACATACCCTTGGCAAGTACTCCGGTAATTCCACCTAAAAGAATCGATGATGAATTTGAAATTATTCCATTTGAGCAAATTACCAGAACCCAAACCATTGGTGTCCGTGGCGGCATTGTGAAAACTGCCGGTGCTATCTTGAATTTCCCGGCCAATTTCCTGGAAAGCGACATCAAAGTAACCATCAAAAAAATCACGCAGGATATTCCCTCTATTTCCAGCGGTTTTAAATTATTAGGGGAAGTTTACGAAATTACCAGCGATAAGGATAGTAAGTTCCAAAAGCCAGTCACCATTACCTTGCTTTTTGACCCCTCTAAAGTTGAGCAAGAAAAACATGATGTCGGTATCTACTGCTGGAATAATCAGCAGTGGACCAGCCTGGAGCAGGTAAAAGCAGATATGGTCTCCGGAAAGGTAAGTGGTGAAGTAGAGCATTTCAGCAAATTTGCGGTCTTGCTCAGTGAAAAGAGTCAAAAACCCATTGTCCCGGAAAAGGAACCGCCTGAAGTGCCTTTGCCTAAACCCATATTGAGCGACATCGCCGGGCACTGGGCCCAGGCCAATATTATCAAACTGGTAAATGCCGGGGTTATAAGCGGATACCCGGACGCTACCTTCCAACCGGATAAAAGCATTACCCGGGCGGAATTTGTCACCGCAGTGATCAAAGCCTTTAAATTGGAAAGCAGGAGCGGGCAAGTATTTAGCGACACTGCTCAGCACTGGGCTAAAGAAAGTATAAGCACTGCTGCTGCTTATGGCATGGCCAGTGGTTATGATGCGAGCAGTTTTTGTCCCGATGATGCTATTACTCGTGAGCAGATGGCTGTAATGATCAGTAAAGCGGCTAAGCTCCCGGCTGGGGAAGGCAAAACCTTTATCGACAGTGCTCAGATTGAAGATTGGGCCCAAGCTGCAGTAGCTGCCGCCAGCAGCAAGAATATTATCAGCGGCTATCCCGACAACAGCTTCCGACCCAAGGCCAATGCTAATCGAGCCGAAGCAGTAAGCGTCATAGTGAATGCGTTAAATACTCTGTCTCCTGCAGAAGAAAATCAAACAGCAAAATAAATCCCCGGGACTCATAGCTGAGCAAATTCATGACGATCAATTCCGGCATCAGGGGCATGAAATACTTTGGGGTTAAGGTAACTCCGCTAATCACGCATAGCGGTCTGGAAGACCTGATCTTTATCCACTTGCGTGATGGATTCGAATTGAGCCATAATGCTACCAGAGCGGATTTTGATGTTCTGGATGGGGCTCAGGCCGGCTTCAACATCGAGCCTGGGGATATTATTAAAGTATTTATCGTGGATCGCTTGACTAACGATCTGGATGTTAACCCCGTCCTTTTGCTCTAAAAAAGAAGAGAATAATAAGATGCAGTATTAACAGGGAGGGGGGCAAGAAATTGGGCTGGACACATAAGATGCTGGATAGATTTAGCCTGTTTGACCTGATTATAATAGCTATGATGGCGGCTCTGGGGATTGCCATCAAACCGGTGGTGGTCCCTCTGGCCCATATTGTTTCCGGCCCCCTCTTTATTCCCAGTGGAGCCGTGGCCGGCGGGTTTTACATGATGTGGCTGGTTCTGGGCTTTGGCCTGACCGGCAAGCGGGGCACGGCCACCTTGATTGCCCTGGTGCAGGCCCTGGTTGTAACTGGAACCGGCATGGTTGGCTCCCATGGGGCTATGAGCCTCTTCACTTATACCGTACCGGGAGTTATGGCTGATTTGGGCTTGCTGCTTATCGGCCACCGGGTGTGCTGCAGCCCCTGCGCTTTTCTGGCGGGGATGCTGGCCAATATGGGGGGAACCATTATGGTAAATCTGGTGTATTTCCGCTTGCCTCTGATTCCCCTGGTTTTAGCCTTGAGTGTTGCGGCCCTGTCTGGCGGACTGGGCGGAATTCTTGCTTTTCAGATCCGGCAGCAGTTATTGAGGTTCCAAACGGGAGCTCTTCCCGGTTCTCCTGAAAGCTAAGGGCCTCTACTATATTATGCGGCCCTTATGCATCAAAAGGAGTTTTTGCAGTTGATTCACGATCAGTTTGGCGGAAGCTTGGAGGGGGAAGAGCGGTGGCTTTTTTGGAACTGCGCCAAATAGATTTTTCTTATCCTGGGGGAAGACCGGCTGTTTTAAGCGGAGTTAACCTGGCTTTGAACCGGGAGGGGATAAGCGCAATTATCGGCCCCAACGGTTGCGGCAAGACCACCCTGACTAAGATTATGCTGGGGATATTGCGCCCCACCAGCGGAGAAGTACTCCTGGAAGGCCGTTCCGTGCAGGAATATACCCTGGCTCAGATTGGTCGCCGTATCGGTTATGTTTTCCAGAATCCTGAGCAGCAGCTCTTTTCTTCCACGGTGGCGGAGGAAATAGGCTTCGGCCTGAGCTACCGGAGTGAGGATCCGGCGGTAATCAGGGAGCGGGTGGAATTTCTTCTGGACTACTTCGAATTGTCCCCTTACCGCCAGGTTTTCCCCCTGCATTTAAGCTACGGGGAAAAACAGCGGTTGGCCATTGCGGCGGTGCTGGCCAATGAGCCGGAATTTCTTATTCTGGATGAACCTACAGTGGGTTTGGATGCCTGCCGTAAAGAGTTATTGGCCGCGCACCTTCATAAAGTTGCCCGGCTGGGAAGAGGAATGGTGCTGGTCAGCCACGATACTGCTTTTGTAAACCGGATGGCCAATCGGGTTATTGCTCTGGAGAAAGGCCGGGTGCAGAGGGACAGTGGTTTGGAAGGGAATGTTGGGCATGAATCTTGACCCCCGCAGCAAATTAGTGATAGTGTTTTGCATCACCACTCTGGCTGTAGTATACAATACTCCCAGGGCGCTTTTCCTTCTGCTGGCGGGTACTATCGGGCTCTTGCTCCTTTTTCGCATCGATATTAAGAGGGTCGGGGGTTACCTGAAACCTTATATGTTGCTGCTCCTAATTCTTTTCCTGGCCCAATGTATTTTTACTCCCGGGGGGGAGGTGTTGCTGGCAGCAGGTTCACTGCGTTTGGTAGGGTCCCGAGGACTGCTGCTGGGGACCAGCGTGGTTTTGCGCTTGCTTATAGTCATTGCTGCGGCCATACTGTTGACTACCAGCAATTCCCGGGACTTCATTTCCGGGTTGGTACAGTGGAAAGTACCCTATGAAATAGCTTTTATGGTTTCGGTGACTATCCGCTTTCTTCCTCTATTCCGGGATGAATTCGTCAATGCGGTAACCGCGGTGCAATTGCGCGGGGTTGAACTGAAAAAGGTGTCCTGGGGTAAAAAAATGGCTCTGTTCCGGCAGCTCTTTTTCCCGCTGGTCTATGGGGCTATACTGAAGGCCCAGCAGTTATCGATAGCTATGGAAGCACGCGGGTTCAGGGCTTATCCCCAGCGGACTTATCTCCGGCAATTACGCCTGAATTGGGCGGATTATGGCTTGATTTTGTCTTGCCCGGTAATAACTCTCTTACTGATTGGCTTATCTATCGTAGGGGGTTAGTGTTTTACCGGAGTTAGTTTACGGGGGAATATGGGGACAGCCATAATGTCCCCCGGGTATTTAGGATTTTATCATGGTCAAAAGCATTTTAAAGCACTTTACAGCTTTTAAGGCATGGGGCTCACCGGCAGGCATTATAATGGTTTCTCCGCTGGTAAGATAGTAGCTTTCACCGGAAATAATGATTTCAGCCTCACCTTCGACAATCTGCACTACGGCATCAAATGGGGCGGTATGTTCGCTTAATCCCTGTCCTTCATCAAAAGCAAATAAAGTAATGGTTCCGCTGGGACGATTAATCAAGGTCTTGCTAACCACTGCTGCGTCCTGGTATTCTATGGCAGTGTCCAGCTTGAATTTGCCTTGTGGGTATTCTTTCTTCTCCTTAATTTTCATCTTTACTCCTCCTTTGCGGAAATGCCTTCCTGTTTTGTATTATGTTTGGTTAGCTATTAGTTTAATATGCATGGCCTCAAATAGTCAATGTCTGCCTTCTTAAGCACGAAACTTACTTGCTGCCCTAATCATATATTAAATGTTAAACCCCACAATATACTAATATCCATTTTGAATGGATTTCACCTGCTCCGGCTCCATTCCAATTCATCGCATGGAGAAAGATAACCGTGTTGACCCTGAACAGGAGGCTAACGACCCCAATTTGATACTCTGGGAAAAGGCTTTTAAGCCGACTGGATTTAGTTGGGGCAACAGTTATGGTGATTCCATGCATTATGAACTGATGGAGTAAAGCAGGGGGAGAGGCAGTGAAAGGATGCTGCAACGCTATTCACGCTCACATAGTACCATGAGCGGGTATTTAGTTAAAAGCAGCGTTTAATTATACTGTCCATATAGTCCTGGAAATCATTCAGATTTTCACATATTATGCGATAAATCTCCTGCTCATCAATCTCATCATACATATGAACAGCGCGATTGCGAAATCTTATCATAGCCCGGAAAGTTGGCTCTTTATTATTCGGCAGGTAGCCTTCGCGGGTTAGAATCTTTATGGCATCATGATAACTTTGGGGTACCCCCAGGCTCTCCCGGGCAATAATATGATTGGCAATGTCAATCATGGCTTCCACAGAGATTTGCAGAATACGGGTAGCGGATAGATAATTGCGGGGATCTGCCAAAAATTCATCAGCAGGTATCTGTCGCAATGAATCCAAGAACTTAATATTCTTTTGCAATATATTTATTTTCTGCCGTATTTTATTATTATTGACCATAAGCTTTTTTCCTCAATGTTTCATCATACTCATGGTAAAACTGCTTTAAATCGATTTGAAAATCGCCATATTCCTTAAGTACCCGCTCCAGGAAATCACAAAGCAGTTCATGATTCCTTTCAAAGAGTAGTTTACCAGTAGATAGAACTTCAAATTGCATAACAATTGAAGCGGTATTAAGTATTAAAATATCCAGATCTTCTTCCTCAAGCAGATCAGCTATGTGAGCGGCAAGATCAAGCTGGTAAGCCAGGTCCGCCCGCACTGAGCCTGATACCAGTATAGCAATATCCACATCACTGAGATTAGTCTGGTATTCGCTGCCATAGGATCCATAGAGATATGCAGCCAAAATCTCTTCCCGACTGGCTAAAAATTTTTTCAAATCAGGAAGTTTATCTTCAATATTTATTTTTTCAAGATTTGCACTTAGACGAACCATATAAGCTTACTCCTGAGTGATTTAGGTGCTATATCCATAGTACCAATTACTCCCAGCAAGTGTCAAGCTGCGGCTTATCGAGATAGGCCGTTTTTTATGAAAAACCGGGTTTACAATATTATAATCGTCAGGCCCAGCAGTTTTTTTCATTAATCTTCTGCTTTATTCATCTTTTTACTTGCTGTAGTTTTCATTTGTAGTTAAACTTTAATATGATGAAACTACAAGGAGGGAGAACATTGAATTTGAAAAGGACAGCCCTTTTTCCCATGCACCAGAAGTATAATGGCCGGATGGTGGATTTCGGCGGGTGGGAATTGCCCATCCAATACGAGAGTATCATTAAAGAACACCACATGGTGCGGAAGAAGGCGGGTCTTTTTGATGTATCGCATATGGGGGAAATAGAAGTACGTGGTGAAAAAGCCGAAGCTTTTTTGCAGTACCTGCTGAGCAACGATATCAATAAAATAGCGCCGGGACAGGTGCAGTATAATATCATGTGCTATCCTGACGGGGGCGTAGTAGACGACCTTTTGGTTTACAAGTATACGACCGAGCATTATCTTCTAGTGGTCAATGCCGCTAACACCGATAAAGATTTTGAATGGATTAAGGAAAATGTTTTTCCCGGCCTGGAGATTAAAAACTTTTCGGATGATTATGCGCAAATGGCGATTCAGGGGCCTTGGGCTGAGCAGATTCTACAGAAACTGACGGATTTAGAGCTGCAGAGCATCAAGTATTACTGGTTTCAAGCCAATGTGGAAATAGCGGGAAAAACGGCTATTATTTCTCGTACAGGCTATACCGGGGAGGATGGCTTTGAAATCTACCTGGCTCCGGAGGATGCGATAGATGTCTGGGAAGCTATTCTGACGGCCGGCGGGGAGGATATTGCCCCCATTGGCCTGGGGGCTCGGGACAGCCTACGTTTTGAAGCCAAACTGCCCCTCTACGGGCAGGAATTGGGACCTGATATCAGCCCGTTGGAAGCTCGCCTGGGTATTTTTGTGAAGTTTGATTGTGGTGATTTTATCGGTCGTGAGGCTCTGTTGCGGCAAAAAGAAAGCCAACCCCCGCGGGTGCAGGCGGAGCTCTTGATGTTGGAAAGGGGTATACCGCGCTCTCATTACGAAGTTTGCCAGGAGGGTAAAGTAATTGGCCAGCTGAGCAGCGGCGGCCTGGCTCCCAGCCTGGAAAAAAATCTGGCTCTGGCTCTGGTGGATCGGGAATACTATCAACCAGGGGCGGAAGTTGAGGTTATGATCCGCAATAAACCGGTTAAAGCCCAGATTGTAACCGGGGCCTTTTATCGCAAAAAAACCCGGGCTTCATAAAGAATGGATTTCTTAAGTTCATGGTAGTGACATCAGCTTTATATCCGGCAAAACCGTCAAAAAACATCCCCTTGCTAGAGGGATACCTAATATAAGAATATTATGGAGGGATGGAAGTGAAAATACCAGCAGATTTGTATTATGCTCCAAGTCACGAATGGGTAAGAGTAGAAGGAGACCAGGCCTGGATCGGTATTAGCGACTATGCCCAGCATGAACTGGGAGACATAGTTTTTGTGGAAATGCCGGAGCTGGACGATGAACTGGATGCTGGAGGGCAGCTGGGGGTTATCGAGTCAGTAAAAGCTGCTTCGTCTATCTATAGCCCGGTAGGCGGCACTGTCGTGGCTATTAATGATGAACTGGAGGATGCTCCCCAGTTGATTAACGAAGACCCTTATGCCAATTACATTGTGGTTGTGGCCATGAATAATCCAGGAGATCTGGACAAGCTGCTTTCAGCCGCTGCCTATGAAGAGCTGTGCCGGAAAGAGCAGGGGGGAGAATAGAATGAAGTTTAGCCCCCACTCTCCTGCCGAAGTGGAGGAGATGTTGGCCAGTATCGGACTGAAAAACCGAGCGGAACTTTTTGCCGACATATCGGACAAGCTTAAGCTGGGACGGGATCTGGAGCTGGGTCCGGGCCTGGCGGAAATGGAATTGGGCCGCCATCTTAAAGAACTGGCCGGCAAGAACATGAATCTGGAGGATTATCCCTGTTTCCTCGGGGCCGGGGCTTATGACCACTATATCCCGGCTGCCCTGGATCAACTATTGCTCCGCTCCGAATTCTATACCGCCTACACCCCTTACCAGCCAGAAATAAGCCAGGGCATACTGCAGGCTATATTCGAATACCAGACCATGATCTGCGCCTTGACCGGCATGGATGTGGCCAATGCCTCTCTTTATGACGGAGCCAGCGCTCTGGCCGAAGCCTGCCAGATGGCCTGCGAAGGCAGCCGGAGGCGCAAAGTGATACTTCCCGCTACCCTGCATCCGGAATACCTGGAAGTGGTAAAAAGCTATGCGATTTCGGGCAAGATGGAGATAATTATGGCCCCGGAACGGGAGGGCATAATAGATAAGGAAGCTACCCTGGCTCTATTAAAGCAGGATAGCGCCTGTCTGGTCATACAGCAGCCTAATTTCTTCGGTTGTATAGAGGAAATAGCTGTATGGGAAAAATCGGTTCACGCCGCCAAAGCCCTCTTGATCATGGTGGTCAATCCTATTTCCCTGGGTCTTTTGAAATCGCCGGGGGAATGGGGAGCGGACATCGTGGTAGGGGAAGGGCAGCCGCTGGGCAATCCTTTGAGTTTTGGCGGCCCTTACCTGGGCTTTATGGCCTGTTCCAAGAAGTATATGCGAAAAATGCCGGGTCGCTTGGTCGGCCAGAGCGTGGACAGCAATGGCGAGACCTGCTATGTGCTGACCTTGCAGGCGCGGGAGCAGCATATCCGGCGCGAGCAGGCCAGCTCCAATATCTGTTCCAATCAGGCTCTAAATGCCCTGGCAGCCAGTATTTACCTGAGCCTGGTCGGCCGGCAGGGATTGGTGGATATAGCGACCCGCTGTCACCAGTTGGCAGTCTATGCCCGGCGAAAGATGGAGAGTTATGGCCTGCCCCTGAAATACCCGCGGGTCTTTTTTAATGAATTTGCCGTAGAAGTAGATGACCCGGCCCGGATTAACCAGCTCTTGCTGGAGCAGGGTATTATCGGGGGTTATGAACTGCCCGGCGCCTTGCTTCTGGCCTTTACGGAAAAGAGAACCCGGGCCGAGATTGATCGGCTGGCGGCTTTGATAGGAGGGGAATGCAGATGAGCCCGGTGATTTTTGCCCGGAGTGTAGCCGGTGGAGGCGGTTTTTCCCTTCCTCCCTGTGATGTTGCGGAAATTGAGCCCGCCGCGGAAATTGACCCCGAGTTTTTACGGGCCGAAGCTCCTTTGCTGCCTGAATTAAGTGAAGTAGAGGCAGTTCGCCACTATGTGGAACTATCCCGGCGGGCTTATGGGGTGGATAACGGTTTCTACCCGCTGGGTTCCTGCACTATGAAATACAACCCTAAAATCAATGAGTGGGCGGCTCGTTTGCCTGGCTTTGCCTCCCTGCATCCCTACCAGGCGGAGGAAAGCGTGCAGGGAGCCCTGGAATTGCTTTACCGAACTGAAAAACTATGCCGTGAAATAGGGGGCATGGATCGTTTTACCCTGCAGCCGGCCGCCGGTGCTCATGGTGAGTTGACCGGTCTGATGATAATCAAGGCCTACCATCGGCATCGCCAGGACCTGGCCCGTAGCAAAATACTGGTGCCGGACTCGGCTCACGGAACCAACCCGGCTACCGCCCATGTATTGGGTTTTGAAGTAGTTGAGGTGAAATCCAATGAGGAAGGCCTGGTGGATCTGCAGGATCTCAAGGCCTGCATGAACAGTGAAGTTGCTGCTCTGATGCTAACCAATCCTAATACCCTGGGCTTGTTTGAAAAGGAGATTGAGGAGATTGCCGCAGTTGTTCATGCCGGCGGCGGATTGCTCTATTATGATGGGGCCAACCTTAATGGCATAGTGGGGGTAGCCCGGCCCGGTGATATGGGTTTTGATGTAGTGCATTTCAACCTGCACAAGACTTTTGGTACTCCCCATGGCGGTGGAGGACCGGGCTCTGGGCCGGTTGGGGTCAAGGAATTTCTGAGCGATTTTCTGCCCCGGCCGCTAGTGGAAAAGAAAGAAGAGGGCTATTATCTGGACTATGATCGCCCCTTGTCGATAGGTAAAGTGAGAAGCTTTTACGGCAACTTTGGGGTTATTGTTAAAGCCTACGCTTATATGATGGCTCTGGGTGGGCCGGGCTTGCGGGAAGCTTGCGAGCTGGCCGTTCTTAATGCCAATTACCTCCGCCATCATTTGCAGGAGGATTATCACATACCCTTCAACCGTTTATGCAAGCATGAATTTGTAGCCAGTGGGCAAAAACAACTGGCGGAAAACGGGGTCAGCACCCTGGATATAGCCAAGCGCTTGATGGATTATGGTTTCCATCCTCCCACCGTTTATTTCCCCCTTATAGTCAAGGAGGCCTTGATGATTGAGCCGGTGGAGACGGAGAGCCGGGAGCGTTTGGATGAGTTTATCACTGCTATGCGGGAGATCGCTCGTGAAGCCCGGGAGAACCCGGATATTTTGCATCAAGCCCCGCACAGCACGCTAATCAAGCGGGTGGATGAGGTTCGGGCCGCCCGCCAGCCGGTCCTGCGCTGGCCGGGATGGGGAACCGAATAGCTCCCGTCCGAACTTGAGCATTCGAGAAAGGACTCCACTGCAAAAAAACCTTTTGTTGCATAAGGGTTGCATAAATATACAAAGCGAGCGTTGGCAAAGCATGGATGCAGCACCCTTCGGGTATTCCTGATGTTCCACTCTGCGGATGTCACTATTAAGGTTGCGGGTACGCCTGATGCTCCCTTCGGTCGCTATTAAGGGAGCACCCTGTCGGGCAAACTGATGCTCCCTGCGGTCGCTATTAAGGGAGCTGAGCGGTATATTTATACAAGCCAATAAATAATAATAACTTTTTGCCGTAAAATCAGAAAGGAAATACCTAAAAAAATGAAAGATTTGCTGGTAATAGGAGGCGGCCCTGGGGGATATGTGGCCGCTATTCGTGCCCGTCAACTGGGAATGAAGGTAGCCCTGGTGGAAAAGGATAAACTGGGCGGAACCTGCTTGAACCGGGGCTGTATCCCCACCAAGACATACTACCGCCATGCCGAAATAATGCGCAGCCTGCAGAGACTGGAAGAATTCTCTATACAGCTGGATGCGGGGCCGGCCCGTTTGGATATGGCCGGAACCCGTGCTCGCAAAGACGCGGTGGTGGAACAGATGGCTGGCGGAGTGGACGCTCTCCTGCAAGCCCATGGAGTGGAAGTGATCAGAGGCGAGGCTGTAGTGGAAGAAGCTGGCCGGGTCAGGGCCGGGGAGCAGAGTATAGAGGCTAAGCGCTTGCTTCTTGCCACCGGTTCAGAGAGCATTCGTCCCGCTGCTTTACCAGGAACTGATTTGCCTGGGGTTTTGACTTGCGAAGAATTGCTGGCAAGAAGCGAAATACCTGCCCGCCTTCTCATTATCGGGGGCGGAGTCATCGGTATGGAATTTGCCGGCATCTTCCAGGCCTTCGGCAGCCAGGTGACGGTATTGGAATCCTTGCCCCGCGCCCTGGCTTTCCTGGATCAGGAAATAGCGCGGCGGATGAGCGTTCTCTTTAAACGGCAGGGAATAGAGATAAATGCTGGAGTAAAGGTGGAAAGCATTAAGACGCAGGGTGATTGCCTGCTGGTTATTGCCAGCAACAAGAAGGGAAATATGCAATATGAAGCTGATCTGGTACTGCTGGCGGTTGGTCGCTCCCCGGTAACTGCCAGTCTCAATTTGGAGCAACTGGGAGTGAAAACGGAGCAGGGCTTCATTAAAGTTAACCAGGATTACGAGAGCAGTGTAGGAGGGATTTATGCCATAGGAGATGTAATCGGTCCCCCCATGCTGGCCCACGTTGCCTCGGAAGAAGGCCGGGTAGCGGTGGAGAGGATGGCGGGGATGGATAGCCGATTAAACTACCAGGCGATTCCGCACTGTATTTTTACTTTCCCGGAGATAGCGGCGGTGGGCCTGACCCAGGAAGAGGCGGCGGCCCGGGGTATTGATTGTAAAACCGGCAAATTCCAGTTTGCGGCCAATGGCAAGGCCGTGGCTATGGGGGAAAGCGAGGGCTTGGTCAAGGTGATCTGCGGCCCGGACGATACTATTTTGGGTGTGCATATTATGGGCCCTCATGCCAGTGATTTGATTCTGGAGGCCAGCCTGCTGGTCAACTTGGGCTTGAAAGTCGAAGAGGCCCTGCACACGGTTCACCCCCATCCCACGCTGGGAGAAACCCTCTACGAAGCCCTCCTGGAAGTACAGGGACGGGCTATCCACCTGAAACCACCCCGCAAATAAATTTTCTAAAGGGAGAGATTTGTTCGTGCTTTATGTGAAGAACGATTCCGGTGATCCCTATTTCAACCTGGCCCTGGAAGAATACTTGTTTATGCAGCGGCACGATCTGGGACCGCTTTTTATGCTCTGGCAGGATAAGCCGGTAGTGGTGGTGGGGCGCAACCAGAATACCCGGGAAGAGATCAATATGAACTTCATCCGGGAAAAAGGCATTGCCGTGGTGCGCCGCCTTTCCGGAGGCGGAGCGGTCTATCATGACCTGGGCAACCTGAACTTTACTTATATTCTGGAGCAAGCGGAGCGGGAACTGGATTTTGCCCGCTATACCGTCCCGGTGATAAAGGCTCTGGAACAAATGGGTATTACTGCTTCTTTTACCGGGCGCAACGATTTGACCATCGGCGGCAGGAAATTCTCCGGCAATGCACAGTTTCGCCAGCGGGAGCGGATTTTACACCATGGAACCCTTCTGTTTGAGGTCAATCTGGAGAATATGGAGCAGGCCCTGGCGGTAGCGGAGGATAAAATCACTTCTCATGGGGTTAAATCGGTGAGGAGCCGGGTGAGCAATATTGTCGAGCACTTAAACACTCCTTTTACTCTTCAGCAATTTAGAGAATTGCTCATAGATGCAGTTCGGGAAGATTATGGACTTATCGGAGAATATGAACTAAAGCCGGATGATATACGGGCGGTGGAAAAACTTCGATTGGAGAAATACTGCAGCTGGGAATGGAATTTCGGTCATTCCCCGGCCTATAATATAAAGCGCAGTCGCCGTTTCGATTGGGGAAAAGTCGATGTTTTTCTGGAAGTACAGGAGGGGTTCATCAAAGAAGCCCATATTTTTGGAGACTTCTTTTCCCCGGGGGATATTGATGAGCTCTGCTCTTCCCTTTCCGGCCGGCCTTACCGCAGTGAGGCCATAAGCCACAGCCTGGCAGGGAACAGGCTGGAACATTACTTCCCCTTTATGAGTGAAAAGGACTTAATGGAGTTAATGGGAGTAAAAAGCGCGGAGTGAGAGAGAAGTAAGGGGTTAGGCCCAAATATTTGACTGGGGGAGGATTGCTGGTGAAAAAATCCCTGTTATCCTGTTCAAGGCTTCCTTGAAGAGATATATCTTCAGAGGAGCCTTTTTCTTTTTCCAGTAGAACACTACTATTTCACCAGCTTATGATAAAATAGGTTATAAGTTTCCCAAGGAGGGATGATGGGGTGGAATTTCTTTTTCAGCGTTTCTGGCATAGTTTTGTAGAGCGTCTGGATGAAAAGTACATAGTAGCCAGGACTACTTATCAGGATACGCGGGTGGAACGGGAAATAGTACTTAGAATAGACGCAGGGAGCCTGGATATAGAGGAAGCCTGGTTGCTGCGCCTGGGGCGACCGGGGATGATGGGGGATAGCCGGGAAGAGCTCCAGGCTCTAAAAGGGGTGAAGGCTTACCTGGGCAGTGGACCGGAACTGCGGCAGGCCCTGCGTAGTGTTGAGGATGAATTGGAGCGTTCCCTGGTCAATGATACGGTAATAGCAGTAGTGCAAGCCGAGTCATTCCTTTACCGGGAGAGGGGCTATGATGATGCGGCTGAATATACCCGGGCCTGGGAGGAATTCTATCTTGGTTCCTGCCGCTATTACAGCTACCTGGATAGGGTACAGGTTTCCTGGGGTGATTTTATCGGTCCGTTTAGCCGGGAGACAAGGCTTTTTGACCGCTGCAAAACCCAGCAGCTTTTCCGGGAGGATAACGGCACTTACCGTATAAACGGCAGCATAATAGATTCTTTTCATCATATGACAGCTTGCCTGGAGCTGGATCAGGATATGAAGCTCAGCCAGGCCTGGGCGGATATGCCCCGGGTGCCGGATAAGGTTTGCCGGGAGTCAATAGGGCAAGTGAGCAATATTATCGGGCATACGCTGGCGGAAAAGCCTAAAAAAGAGCTGGCCCAACTCCTGGGCGCCGGTCAAGGCTGTGTTCACCTTATAGATTTGCTCTATGATAGTACCCGGATGCTGGAACTTTATCTGTCAACAACAAGGGACAGGCAATAATATTGCTGGTATATATGGATACACTATGCTAAAGACCGGTTGTCCCGCAACGGTAAGCCTCTGGATGCGGTAGTATATATGGAACTTGGAGCTTAAATTGTAATGCCTGGGGTTGCAGGCCTGCCTGACCCGGGCAATAATCAGTCACCTTCCTAGATATCGTTTGTAAAACTTGCTTGAACCACTGGGGCAAAAACCATCTGGGCAACTTTTTGCCCAGGCAATACCCGTACCGGTTTATCGGTAACATTTAGTAATAATATTTTAACCTCACCATTATGATCAGAATCAATCGTAGCAGGTGCATTGGCTACCACGATGCCCTTCCCGGCCATACCTGCCCGACTCCTTATCTGGGCTTCATAGCCCGGAGGTATCATCATGGCCAGGCCGCTTGGCAGACTCCGCACCTCGTTGGGATAGAGAACGATTTCTTCTTGTATGGCAATGGCCAAATCACAACCGGCAGCTCCCCTGGTCTCATATTCCGGTATTTTTGCCCAGTCTACTAATTTTTTGAATTTAACTTCAATATTCCCCAAAATATTTCCCTCACTTCTGTCTTCGCCGTACCTGACGGAAGACACTTTTTCTTTATTCTACCGCAAAATATACTGGTTGTCTTAAAAAATTCTTTGCTTGAATTTGACAATCGAAATGCTATGATATACAATTATATAGCCTTGTTCTTAATATGTCTCCTTTTTGGGGGAAGCTAAGTCCAAGAGTATTTTTTCGAAAAGGAGATTAAAAAATGTTCGAAGACAAGTATTTGGTATGTAAAGACTGTGGTAATGAGTTCTTGTTCTCCGCTTCAGAGCAAGAATTTTATGCTGAAAAAGGGTTCGAAAATGAACCAGGTCGTTGTGCTGATTGCAGGAGAGCTCGCAAACAACAGCGTAATGATTTTGGGCGCTCACGCTCCCGGGAAGACCGTCCCATGTTTAAGACGGTTTGTGCTGCCTGTGGGCAACAGACCAGTGTTCCTTTTGAGCCTACTGGTGACAGACCGGTTTATTGCCGGGATTGCTTCCAGGCACGGCAGAGCCGCAACAATTACACCTACAGATAGAGAACTCTATCGAGGAGCGATTTAAGGGAAATTGAAGATGCTATGTGAAAAAGGTATTCCGGTAAGGGATACCTTTTTTTTACACAATATATCAACCCTTAACTCCACTGCAAAAAACCTTTTTTGTTGCATAAGGGTTGCATGAATATACAAAACGCTGGCGAAGGTGAAAGCGGGCGGTCGAAGACCGCCCTTACAATGCCTTGCAGTGACATCAACCCTCAACTCTTGCTCTTTATCCCCCTTCAAAGAGCTTTATCTTTTGTCTTTCACCATCCTTTTTGGCATATATTATTATTGAGAGTTTGGCATAATTAACTTTAGCGAAACATCCGTTCAATATATAGTAGAATTATGAAGATGAAGACCATATATATTGTGTTTCCAGAAGGTATCTTTACTGATTTTTCGAATTATGCAAAAGCCTCTATCGATTATACTGCAAAGCCATTTTCACCTATTTATTAAGCAACCGGGAAGGGCTTATCTGTGCTTTGCTCAATATTCAGGACTAGCTAATAAAAAAAATGAATTTTTGCCTTGCTGCCAAATTTGCTATTATTGAGTTATATGGCTATCATATCGTTAATCGCAGCAGCTCAAAGACTGTTTTATTAACTGACTTAACTGCAAAAACCACTTTTGTCGCATAAGGGTTACATAAATAACCAGCGTAATGTTTATTGCTTTTTCCAGTGTTAGAGTATAGGGGTTAAAAGCGAAGACGGGGAAGGGAAGCGTTGCAGTAGAAACGCGAAGTATCATACGGGGGGAGGAATCACGACTATTGTTGTGGCTCAGATGAATGCTGTACTACATATGGGACTGGATATTGGTTCAACTACGGTAAAAATCATAATACTGGATGATAAAGACCGGATAGTATACGCTTGCTATAGAAGGCATTATGCCCAGGTAAAAACCACTATCAGCAATTTGATTGGAGATGCCTACAAGCGGATTGGGAACAGAGCGCTTACGGTTATGGTTACCGGTTCGGCTGGAATCTCCCTGGCTACCTGGTTGGAGCTGGGCTTTTTGCAGGAAGTAATTGCGTGCCACCGGGCCATTGAAAGGTTTATCCCCGGTATTGATGTGGCTATAGAATTAGGCGGGGAAGATGCCAAGATTACCTTTTTGACTGGCGGACTTGAACAGAGGATGAACGGCACCTGTGCTGGAGGCACGGGTTCCTTCATAGACCAGATGGCTGTCTTGCTGGAGACTGATGCTGCCGGGTTAAATGAGTTGGCATCCCGTCATAAAGTCATTTATCCTATCGCCGCTCGCTGCGGCGTCTTCGCCAAGAGTGATATTCAGCCCTTGCTCAATCAAGGTGCAGCCCGGGAGGATATTGCCGCATCGGTATTTCAATCGGTGGTTAACCAGACCATCAGCGGCTTAGCCTGTGGCAAATCCATCCGGGGAAGGGTGGCCTTGCTGGGGGGGCCGCTGTATTTTCTGCCGGAGTTGAGGAAAAGATTTCAAGAAACTTTGCAGCTTAAGGATGAGGATATTATCTTTCCGGATGAGGCCCAATTCTTTGTGGCCCAGGGTGCGGCACTGGCCTCTATTAAAGAACCGGAAATTTATTTTAGCGAATTGCTGGAAAGACTGCCGGGTTTGGAGCAGGCTCAGGCTCAGGAAATATGGAGGCTGGAGTCTTTGTTTGCCAGCGAAGAGGAACTCCAGGCTTTCCGGCAAAGGCATGCCCGTTACCTTGCCTGTCGCCAGGAACTGGAATCTTTTCAGGGTGATTGCTTCCTGGGCATAGATGCGGGCTCCACCACCACCAAGGCGGCGCTGATTGATAAAGAGGGAAAATTGCTTTATTCCTATTATGGAGGCAACCAGGGCAGCCCGGTGCAATCGGCGGTAAAAATACTGGAGGATATCTACCGCCGCTTACCGCCTGGCGCCAGTATTGTTAATTCTGCGGTTACCGGTTACGGAGAGGGACTGATAAAAGCCGCCCTTTCGGTTGACCTGGGAGAAGTGGAAACTATAGCCCATTTCACGGCGGCCGAGTTCTTTCAGCCGGGGGTGAACTTTATCCTGGATATCGGCGGCCAGGATATGAAATGCCTGCACATTGAAAACGGGGTTATTGAGAGCATAATGCTTAATGAAGCCTGTTCTTCCGGTTGCGGCTCTTTTATCGAGACCTTTGCCCATTCCTTGAATATGACAGTTGAAGATTTCGCTCACTCAGCTCTGCAGGCCGAATCCCCGGTTGACCTGGGTTCCCGCTGTACGGTGTTTATGAATTCGCGGGTGAAACAGGCGCAGAAAGAAGGAGCAACGGTGGGGGATATTTCCGCCGGTCTTTCCTATTCGGTAATAAAAAACGCCTTGTTCAAGGTAATTAAAATAAAGAACTCCGCTGAGCTCGGCGAAAAAATAGTGGTTCAGGGAGGAACCTTTTACAATGAAGCGGTTCTGCGCAGCCTGGAGCTGGTAACGGGGAGAGAAGTGGTCCGACCCGATATAGCAGGATTAATGGGAGCCTTCGGGGCGGCCCTTATCGCTCGAAACAAGTATCACAGCGCTTATGCCACTACCCTCTTGAGCCGGGATAAATTATTGGACTTTTCCATCCGAACCTCCACCCGCCGCTGCCCGGGCTGTGAAAACCAGTGCTTGCTTACCATTAATCGCTTTCAAGATGGAAAACGCTTTATTTCTGGTAATCGCTGCGAAAAAATGCTGGATAATAAGAAAAATAAGGAGATACCCAATCTCTATGACTACAAATTGCAGAGGCTTTTCCATTATGAACCATTGGCTGAGGAACAGGCGGAAAGGGGTACTATCGGTTTACCCCGGGTCTTGAATATATATGAGAACTATCCTTTCTGGTTTACCTTTTTTACCGAACTGGGCTTTCGGGTGGAGCTGTCACCCCTGTCCTCGCGGAAGATATATGAGCTGGGAATCGAGACTATACCTTCGGAGTCGGCTTGTTATCCGGCCAAGCTGGTGCATGGGCATATTGCGGCCCTGGTAAAGCAGGGGGTAAAGAATATCTTTTACCCTTGTATTAGCCGGGAACGCCAGGAACAGGGAGAAGCCGACAATCATTTCAATTGTCCCATGGTTATCTCCTATCCTGATGCTATTAAGAATAATATGGATGTATTGAGAGAGGAAGAGATCAGGTTTATAAATCCTTTTTTGCCCTATGACAACCAGGCTCGCTTAATTACCCGGCTTTTCGAAGAGCTGCGTGTTTTTGGCATTACAAAAAGGGAGATAGCCCGGGCGGTTCGGGCCGCCTGGCAGGAAGACGAATGTTTCAAAGCGGATATCAGGAAAAAAGGTGAAGAAATTCTGGCCTACCTGGAACAAACGGGCGGTCGGGGAATAGTATTGGCCGGTCGGCCTTATCATTTAGATCCGGAAATCAACCATGGTCTGCCTAATATGATTACCTCCTTTGGCATCGCGGTGCTGAGCGAGGACGCTGTAGCTCATCTGGGTACGGTGCAGCGACCGCTGCGAGTGGTGGATCAGTGGATGTATCATTCGCGTCTCTATGCGGCGGCCAGCTTTGTGGCTGAACAACGAAATCTGGAACTGGTACAGCTCAATTCCTTTGGCTGTGGCCTGGATGCCATTACTACCGACCAGGTACAGGAAATTCTGCAAGCTGCAGGTAAGATTTATTCTTTACTAAAAATTGATGAAGTAAATAACCTGGGGGCGGCCAGGATTAGAATGCGCTCTTTGCTGGCGGCTCTGGAGGAAAGGGATAAGAACGGCTTTATACCGGAAAGAATCAGCCCGGCAGCACCCCGGATATCATTTACCCGCCGGATGAAGAGGAAACACAATATTCTCTGCCCACAGATGTCCCCTATTCACTTCGAGTTCTTTGAAGAGGCGCTGCGAGCTGAAGGCTACAATTTTGAGGTGCTTCCCGAGGTGGATCAGATTACGGTGGATGAGGGTTTAAAATATGTCAACAACGATGCCTGCTACCCCTCCGTAATTGTGATTGGCCAGTTGTTACAGGCCTTGCAGTCAGGAAAATACGACCTTGAGCATACTTCGGTAATGATTTCCCAGACCGGCGGAGGCTGCCGAGCCACCAATTACATAGGCTTGCTGCGCAAGGCCTTAAGAGACGCAGGCCTGGGCTATATACCAGTTATTTCCATAAACCTGGCCGGGATGGAAAAAAACCCGGGTTTCAAGATAAACCGTCGGTTGATGCAAAAGCTGGTCTGGAGTTTGGTTTATGGGGACCTCTTGATGCGGGTATTGCACCGGGTAAGGCCCTATGAAAAAATCCCGGGTTCAGCTAATATGCTGTATCGTAAATGGAATCAGCGTTGTCGGGAGCAGATTGCCCAGGGGGATAAAGGAGCCTTCAGCGAAAACATCCGGGGCATAGTTCGGGAATTCGACCATATTGAAATAGCTGATACCGTGAAACCACGGGTAGGTGTGGTAGGGGAGATACTGGTCAAGTATCATCCCGAAGCCAACAACAATATAGTAAATGTACTGGAAAGAGAAGGTGCGGAGGTAATAGTGCCGGATATGTTGAACTTTTTCCTCTATTGTGCCTATGATGATATTTTCGATTATCAATACCTGTCCGGGAGAAAGAGCCAGGAGCTTTCCGGGAGGATGATGATAAACTACCTGGAGAAGCAGCGAGCGGAAATGATAAGCTGTCTGAAAAAAAGTGTACGCTTTTTGGCCCCCCATTCTATCTATCATATGGCGCAGGCCGCCCGCAAGATTCTTTCGCTGGGGCACCATACCGGGGAAGGCTGGTTTTTAACGGCAGAGATGGTGGAGTTGATTGAAAGCGAGGTCCCCAATATTGTCTGCGTGCAGCCCTTTGCTTGCCTGCCCAACCATGTTACCGGCAAGGCTATGATAAAGGAATTGAGAAGGAACTACCCGCAAGCCAATATTGTAGCGGTTGACTACGATCCTGGAGCCAGCGAAGTAAACCAGTTGAACCGCATCAAGCTGATGCTCACAATTGCCTTCAAGAATCTGCCATCAGCTCAAGAAGACGGTTCGCTTGGTAATATTTTATCTGCCAGTGAATTAAATGTGCAGTTATCTTGAAAGGGTACTAAGAATTTATAAAGCCCCATAATTATGATATATACCCAAAAAGGGGAGTGGGGTTATGGAGAATATAGGCTTTAACCGGCCAAGAAAAATAAGGGTGGAACCGGGTAAAGAAAAATACGCTAATATCTCCCGGGTGGATTCAAGTCCATGGTGGCTGAATAGCTCCCAATTAATGGATGAGATACTGAAATCCCTGGAAAAAAGAAGGCCCTGCTCCATTGTTTCGCTGGGAGCTACGGAAGCTTTTGTTATGGCCCAGTATACCCTTCTTACCGAGGAAGAGTTTATGCATCACCCGGAGGCCCTGGTGGCCAATCGGGGGGTGCGGGGTGGACACGGACACCGGGGAATTTCATTTCCCAATATTTGGGCTCGGGACGAAACGGTGGAGGCAGTTAGAAAGGCTCATATAGTGGGTTATAACA
>NZ_JAQVZX010000114.1 GCF_028707975.1 Syntrophomonas sp. | reverse complement strand
ACCATAATCAATCCAGTCTCCGGAATTAACCACTTTTACAGCCTCATCGGCCGATACTAATTTCTTGCGGTATTCATTTACATAATTCATATATAATTAATCACCTCCTGATGCATTGGAGTGATTTCTCCGGATTATTTTCATATGTCCGACATGTGACATGATAAAGGATGATATAGTCTCACATGAGGATGGTCCTTTTGTCACATGCATCACCAGCACAAGGTGCCGGATTTTTCAGAACCAGACTCCGCAGATAAACACAGATAAGATTTAATAATTATTTAAAGCTTATGGCTCAATCTTATTGCTTCTTTTCCAAAAACCGAGTTTTTCCGCTTCTTTAATCAACTCATCCCGGAACTGGGGATGGGCAATTTCTATGAGCCTTTCCGTTCGCTTCCAAACAGACTGGCACTTAAGCAGGGCCTTGCCATATTCGGTTACTACATAATGAGTCATTTGCCGGGAAACAGTGCAGGCCGCACCCGGGGTCAAAAAGGGTTTGATTTTGGATTGCAGCTGGCCACTCTTATCTTTGTAGGTGGATGAGGTGCAGAGAAAGCTCTTGCCGCCGGGAGAGTGATAGGCTCCCAGAACGAAATCCCACTGGCCCCCGGTTCCCGTAATCTGCCTTGGCCCCTGCATTTCCGAAGCTACTTGCCCGTAGAAGTCAATCTCCAGACAGCCATTGATGGAAATCACATTGGATAGTTGCGCTATAACATAAGGGTTATTGGTATAGTCTACCGAATAGGTTGCAATCATAGGATTATGATCCATGAACTCGTAAAGTTCTTGTGATCCCAGGGCAAAAGAACATACCATTTTTTTGCGGTCCAGTTCCTTTTTGGCACCGCTGATACACCCTTTTTTCCACATCTCATAATAGGCATCAGCCATCATCTCGGTGTGAACCCCCAGATCTCTTAATCCGGCTTCAGCAATTTTTTTACCCAGGTAGTTGGGCAGACCTCCTATTCCCAACTGGATGCAGCAACCATCATGAATATCTTCCAGAATGTACTCGGCAATCTTCATTTCTGCTTCGGTTGGTTCCAGGGGTGCCGGGTTAGCCATTAGCTCGTTTTCCCCTCTGACCACGAAATCAATTTCAGAAATATGGATATGGTTGCCATTTCCGCCATAGACATAAGGCATGTTTTCGTTTTCTTCAACGATAGCGATTTTGGCGTTTTCCAGAACAGCTTCACAATGCGAAGCATTTATGCCAAAATTGAAATAACCGTACTTGTCCATGGGGCAGACCCTCATCATAGCTACATCCATTTCCACTTCACGCCGCCGGTAGTAGCCTGGTACTTCATGATATAACAGCGGGGAAAAACTGCAGATACCCTGATCAGCCAGCTTGGCGTCAAAGGCGCTGTAATGCCAGCTATCCCATTGAAAATGCTTCATAGTGGGATCGCTTTGCGGAACCTCGGGAAAAGGCGGGAGGGAAATACCGCTTCTGATATGAACATCATAGAGCTCATCCTTTCTCTTGGCCAGAGCTCTATCCAGGGCTTTGGGATAGCCGTTAAAGTACATGTAGTCCACCCAATCACCTGATTTAACTACCTTTACGGCCTCTTCCGGGGTACGGAACTTGGCTTTGTATTCGCTTTCAAACATCTGCAACTCCTCCTTTATTTTCGATAATCAAGTAACGATGACTTTATAACGACAGCGTATATTACCTTGAATCTTGATTGGATAAACTTCTCCCTATTGGCGTGGTAATTGCTTTAAAAAGAGAAGTAACGGAAGTATATCCAAGTACTAATGTGATAAGCTAAAATATTCTCTTTTTCACTCCGCCTTCGGATAACTCCCGTTGCTTAAAGAAAGAATATATTATAAGGGGATTACTTTCCCTCCCGGGAAGTCAGTGTTTTTATGGAGCAGGTAGAAACAAAGCTGGCACATATGGCCGGGCTTCCACCCCTATCCTCTCATTTTCATTCTTATCATACCATCGTTACTGTGCCGTGTTTGCAAGATTTTTTTATCCTCATACTTATCCCTTAACCCTTAAATACATCACCAGCAATTACTATCTTCTGAATCTGGGCCGTTCCTTCAAATATCTGGAATATCTTGGCATCGCGGAAATATTTCTCTGCCAGGTAATCTTTAGTATAGCCATAGCCGCCATAAACCTGAACCGCATCGGTACTGACTTTCATAGCGGCCTCTCCTCCCCAGTACTTGGCCAGGGAAGCCATCTTGGTGTAGGGAAGCCCCAAATCCTGATTGCTGGCTGCTTTCTGGTAGAGCAAGCGTGCGGTTTCACAGAGTACGGCCATTTCCGCGATAATAAACTGAATACCTTGAAAGCTGGCTATGGGTTTGCCAAACTGCTGGCGTTCCTGGGCATACTTGACCGCGCACTCAAAAGCCCCCTGAGCAACACCGGTTGCCATGGCCCCCACTACGGCACGGGAAATGTCCAGGGTCTTCATTGCAATTTTAAAGCCATCCCCTTCTTTGCCCAGAAGGTTTTGGGCGGGTACCCGCACATCTTCGAATATCACCTGGGTGGTATTCGAACTCCTGATTCCTAATTTGTTTTCCGGCGGACTGATACTGATTCCAGGGCTATCCCTATCCACCATAAAGGCGCACATTCCCTTGTAACCCATTTTCTTGTCCAGAGTGGTAAAAACGGTATATAGATTGGCTACCCCGCCGTTGCTGATAAACTGCTTGGTGCCATTTAGAATATAATAGTCACCATCTTTGACACAACGGGTGGAAATCCCTCCGGCATCAGAACCGGCACCTGGTTCGGTCAGGCAGAATGCGGTTAAGGCTCCTTCCATCATGCGGCCATAAAACCACTTCTTTTGTTCATCGCTGGCAGCCACATAAACCGGATCGGGGCCCAGCAAGGTACTGGCAGCCAGGGTGGTTCCCAGCCCAGCATCACCGCGGCAGATTTCTTCAGATATGATGCACTGCCCCAGGTGGTCTATCCCTGGTCCGCCATATTCAGCCGGTACTCCGCAGGTCATAAGCCCCAATTCTTGCAGTTTTTTGACTGTATCCCAGGGGAAAGTATGATGTTCATCCCATTCCTGACAATAAGGCAATATTTCATTATCGGCAAAATCCCGCGCCATCTTCCGAATCATTTCTTGTTCTTCACTCAAACGAAAATCCATTCTTTCTCCTCCTCCCGATTTATATAAATTTTGATAATATAATCTTCAGTGCCTCATTAGGGTAGCAGTCTTCGCATTCTGCTCCCGTCTGGCTTATACATCTCTGCTCCACAATGAAGCCATGGCCATGCCGCCGCCGACGCATAGCGAGGCCCCGCCCAGGGTCTTACCCTGTTTTTCCAGCTCATAATACATGGATACAATAATTCGCAGTCCGGTGCATCCTACCGGGTGACCCAGAGCAATACCGGAACCATTGATGTTGCACTTATTCATATCCAGCTCAATTCCTGATTCTTCTTTCAGCATCCGGCCCACTCCCAGGAACTGAGCGGCAAAAGCTTCGTTAATCTCCCAGTAATCTACATCCTCAAATTTAATCCCGGCCTGTTTTAAACACTTGGGAATGGCTACCGCCGGCCCCAGGCCCATCACCGGAGGTTCAACTCCTTCACCGCAAATGTTTACCAGCTTCATCAAAGGTTTAAGCCCCAGTTCCTTGGCTTTAGCCCGGGACATAACTATGGCTGCAGCGGCACCGTCATTGATTCCCGAGGCATTGGCCGCGGTTACCACCCCGCCTTTTTTAAAAGCCGGAGGCAATTTGGCCATGGTTTCGAGACTGGCATCAGGTATCATGTGTTCATCAGTTTCATAGAACTTGCTGCCTTTTTTGCTCTTGATTTCCACCGGGACTATCTCCCGTTTGAATGTACCATCCTTTACCGCCCGGATAGCTCGTTGATGGCTCAGTAAAGCCAGTTGGTCGCATTCTTCCCGGGTAATCCCGTATTTCTCGGCCACATTTTCCGCAGTAAGTCCCATATGCCCGGGTACCTGTTCATCTATAAGACCATCATAAAGCATAACATCCTCCAAGCTGCCCGATCCTAACCGGTAACCCATTCTTCCTTTGGGTACCAGGTAGGGACAGTTGGTCATGCTTTCCGCACCTACTACCAGCGCTATTTCGGTTTTACCCAGCATAATGTTATGGCAAGCTATTTCCAAAGCCCGCATGGCCGAAGTGCAGTTCTGATTCACATTTACCGCACCGCTCCGGGCGGGAAGCCCCAACCTGATGGATACCTGCCTGGCGGGCAAAGAGCCGCAGCCATGGGGAAATACTTGCCCTACGCATATTTCATCGATTATATCAGCCGTTATGCCTGCCCGAGCGATGGCTTCCCGGCCCACAGTAAGGGAAAGCTCCCGGGAGGATACACCTTTAAGGCTGCCCATAAACCTGCCTATGGCCGTACGGCAGGCGCTAACCATTACGACTTCGTTTAGTTCCATTTGACAACTCTCCTTTTTTATTCTTATTTATTTGCCTTTAAATTCCGGCTTGCGCTTTTGCAGGAAGGCATTCATCCCTTCCTTCTGGTCTTCAGTAGAAAAAAGAAACGACCATAGCTTTTGCTCAAACACGAGACCGGAAGGCAGGTCTACATTTTCGGCATAATTCAAACACTTCTTGGCTGTTCGCAGGGCTATAGGCGAGCGAGAAGCAAAAGTACGGGCCATTTTCCGTGCTTCTTCCATCAGCTTTTCCCGGGGTAACACCATGGTCACCAGGCCAATCTTAAGAGCGGTATCACTATCAATGGGGCTGCCGGTAAACAGCAGGTGACGGGCCCAGCCCATTCCAACTATCCGTGTCAACCTCTGGCTGGCTCCGGCTCCGGGCATTATCCCCAGGTTGATCTCCGGCAAACCGAAACGGCTCCCTTCAGCCGCCAAGCGGATGTCACATACCAGAGCCAGTTCACAGCCTCCCCCCAGGGCCAGGCCAGCAATGGCAGCTATAACCGGCTTGTCACAATTGGCTATTTTGTCAAAAGCCCGGTGAACCAGAGTCACAAAAGACTCGGCCTGCAAGGTATTAAGCCCTGAAATATAAGCAATGTCTCCGCCGGCAGCAAAAACCTTCTCTCCCCCGGTAACTATCAGAGCCCTGACTTCATCATCAACCGCAATCTCGTCCATTAAGGCAGATAGTTCCAGCATCATCTGATCATTGATTCCATTCATGGTTTCCGGGCGGTTCAAGGTTATAATTCCTACCCCCGCTTCTTTCTGAAACAGCAGAGTTTTGAGCTCCATAATGT
>NZ_JAQVZX010000030.1:12315-22012 GCF_028707975.1 Syntrophomonas sp. | reverse complement strand
TTTCCAGGATTATCTCCGTCATTTGTTCCTTATCCACCGGAATCTCCATATTCACGGCTTTGGCTGAATCATAAAGGCGGTCAACATGATCCTTTAAGCGGAATACACTGTTATGATAGGCCCTGATTCCTTCAAATACACCGTCACCATAGAGAAAACCGTGGTCAAAAACTGATACCCTGGCCTCTTCCTCATCCACAAACTTTCCATCGAGGTAAATCTTTAATCCCATCACCAACACTCCTATTTATTTTTATTTAAAGATTGATTCCGCTGCAAAAAGTAATAATTTTGCATTTGCTTGCATAAATATTCCGCTCCAGCGTCCTTAATAGCGACCGCAGAGAGCATCAGTTGTGCCCGACAGGGCGCTACGCATGGGCAACACCAACGGCTCGTCTCGCGGCTCAAGGGGTACCCAAAGGGTGAAGCATCCATGCTTCGCCAACCCTCGCTTTGCATATTTATGCAACCCTATGCAACAAAAAGGGGTTTTTGCAGTAGAGTCAAAGATTACAAAAGATAAAAACAATGCCCCTGCGCCATGGGGGGGTTAGTCAGATTTAAAAAAGAATACAAAAATACCCTCTCTTCCCCACCAGGGACGAGAGGGAGCTTCCCGCGGTACCACCCTGCTTGCCACATCGGGGGATGTGGCCTCTTGCAGCATATTAATCCTAATAATGCCAGGTTTTTAACGGACACCTTTATCCGGCAACACCTACTGAGCTCGTGGCCTTTCAGATAGCGACTCCGGGATGAGCACCACATGAAATTTTGTACCGGCTCTCACCTGTCCCGGTTCTCTTTCATCAAGTGATTTCATATGTCCGTTCCCTTCATTGCCAATTTGCAGATATTTAATTATCTATAACGAGGCAAAATGTGTCCCTCGCATCCTTAATAGTGAGCGAAGCGAACATCAGTTGTGCCCGCAGGGTGCTTCTTTAAGCGGTCGGGTTCCTATTTAGAAAACAGGCGGCGGGTTCTAATCCCCCGCCTCGTTGCAGCGGTGTGTTGAAAAACTGCTCCGCAGTTTCTCCCGATGCTTAAAAGTATATTGAAAGTATTAGATGCTGTCAATATGCTGTTTAAATTTTTCCTTCTTTCCCTTGCTCAACTTTGCGCATATATTCCTTCAGGTTAATCCTTTTTTGTTGGCCGGGCACCAGGCCTTTCTTTTCTCGTTGTCCTATTTTCTTGAACATGGTCCACAGTAATCTTTTGCCCTCTTCGCTCTGAGAGGCTTCAGATGGACTCATTCCACTTAAGGTAGCCAGATGGGAATTATACCACTTATTGAGGTAGATCTCTTTCAAGGCCTTTTCCAAGCCGGGATTCTCCTTGCTAACCTCACTGGTCAAAATATCGAAGAAACCTTCTGTTTTCAATTCCATACCATCATACTCCAGGTATTCATAAATCTCGTTTTCCAAGTTTTGCCGGGCTTTGTTGAGGTCAAGCTCACCAAATGCAGAAATGCTTAACCAGTTTGGACCCAAAATATACTCAGCGAAAAACGCCGGGGCACCGTTTCGATCTTCCAACTGGTAATAAACCCGGTAATCAACAGTTGTCTCAATTTCCAGCAGAGATAATTCTTCCATTCTCTGCCAAACCTTCTTGTAATCCTTGACCAGGTAGCGAGCACTGATAAAACGCATACCGTCATCAAATACCTGTTCACTCTCTTCATCAACTAAAACATCTTCAAAGTAAACATAATTACCACCCAGATAGCGATAAGCCGTTAACAGGCTGACTTCATACTCTCCTCGATAAATAACCGGAATGCCGGAGAGAGAAACAAAGAGCTTATGGATTTCCGCTGCAGTTGATTGTTCGCGGGATATGACTACAAACTCATCACCATTAATTATCATGTCTGCAATTACCCCGGTAAAAAAAGATACCCCATGGTTAAAATTGTCTTCAAAACAGGTTAGTCGCATATGAATGCCATAAGGAAGCTCTTCCATCTCCCTTATGTTGTCTATTTTGTCCAGGACCAGGAAAAACTCGTCCATGTCTGTTATTTCGTATACCCGGCAAAAGACATTGGCTTCAAGGGGATTGGCAAGGGTGGTCCTGGTTTTTGCCTGAGGCGGCAAGCTTTGAATATCTACAATAGACCAGTGGCCTGATCCTACTTTTACTAAATAAAAACAATAGGAATACTGCTCTAGTTCATGATCCTTCAGACCAAGGGAAGAAGCGATTACCCTGGCATGTTTCCCGGAAGCGTAAACCTCCTCAACCTGCCCTTCCAATAGTGTTTTCCCCAGCTTTAAAAAACCATCAAATTGCTGTAAAGCTTGAGGGGCATTGCTGGTACTTATCAAGGATAGAATATAGCTTAAATCTTGATATTTCAAAGCATAAAAGAAGCTGTTTACCAGTTGTCGTGGTGTGAGCCGAGGGGATATTCTATGCAAAAGTTCTCTTTCCTGAATTTCACTAATTGCGATGCTATGACTCAAGTATTTTTGGTATAAGAATCTACCAACCGAAGGTCGACTCATATGACGAAGATTTAGAGCAAAGGCCTGCGAAATTAAGAGAGAAGCCTCGTCAAAACTTAATTCCACCATCTCTCCCAAAACCTGGCGGTCATGCTCAAACTGGGCCAGGGGCATATTTTCCACCAGGAAAAAACTGTGTAAGCCATCCGCATTAAAGGTCAGGTAAAAAGACTCAACATGAACCCCTTTTCCGGAAGCTTTCCAGGCAATATCAAGGCTCAGCCTTCCGGTATGGCGGCTGCAAGTGGCGTAAGCTCTTAAAAAGGAGCCTCGGAAAAATATGGGTGGACTAATATCCAGGCCTGCCATGCTGAACTTTTCTAAAGCTCGAGCACATAGAGATTCCATTTCACTACCGTATTCCGCTTTTAACATCTGAAAGAATTCCACTATCTCATCTTCATAAAAAGCTGACAAGCCTTCAATAACCTGAGCGCGAATATCATAAGGGATTTCTTCGACCATTTCCAGAATAAAGAGCCGTCCTTCATTGCTGCCTGCCATTTTTTTTATTTCATCTGCCAAGTTTCTTAATATGGCCCTGGGAAAAGCTGCTTGTCTTTTCTTTTTCATGTTTCTCCTCTGTTTTGCTTTTTACTAGTAATTTATCATTTTACCCTCTTCATCGCAAATAAGAATAAAGGCCCGGCAGTGGATAAAAATTTAGCTTTACAGAAATACCTCATTCTGGCAAACTATAATAATTGTTTAATATTTAGGATATGAGCAGGAAGTCTTTGAAAAAAATCGAATTATCCAATACCCGGTTTAGCTGCATATATGATATTATGACATAAATCTGGCTATTAATCCATTTTCTTGATGCAGCTTACGAACTTCCCCTTGCAGGCAACAGTATGCTCCTGGCAAGGTAAATCATTAAAACAGGTGAGTTTTTATGCGCAGGGTTTCTATATATGAATTGGATCCGGGAATGATAGTAGCACGGGCCATATTTGACAGTGCAGAAAGGGTGCTTTTACACGCTGGAGTAGAACTCAACGAGAAATATATCCATGGCTTGCAAAAGGCAGGAATTATGTCAGTTTATATACGAGATGAGCTTTTTGATGAATCAGATGCCGTAAGCGATATAATTTCGGAAAAGACTCGTTTAAAAGCCATAAGAACCCTCAAGGAAAGCGTTATTTTGTTGGAAAAGAAACACCAGCTTAATCTCTTTGCTGTGAAAAAAACCGTAGACGAAATAATTGACGAAATAATAGCTAATCCCCATACCCTGGTCAGTTTAACGGATATCCGTTCATTTGATGATTATACTTATGCTCATTCGGTAAATGTAGGTGTCCTTTCGATAATGAGCGGCATTAGTCTGAATTATAAGCGAAGCCAGCTCAAGGAATTGGGTGTGGGCGCCCTGCTTCATGATATAGGCAAAATAGAGATAAACAAGAACATTCTCAATAAACCCGACGACCTGAGCCGGGAAGAATTTGCAGAAATTCAACGGCATGCAGAGCTTGGGTTTGATATTCTCAGGAAGCACAGTGTTCTTTCCCTTCTTTCCGCTCACATCGCCTTTCAACATCATGAGCGCTGGGATGGGCAGGGATATCCCCGTCAACTGTCAGGTGAAGAGATACACGAATATGCCAGGATAGTAGCTGTAGCCGATGTCTATGATGCCCTGGTGGCTGACCGGCCTTATCGTCCAGCCTATTCGGTTACCCAGGCTATAAGTATCCTAAAACGAATGACAGGCCTTTTTTTTGATCCGCAATGTGTTAAGGCTTTTCTAAATAATATTGCAATATATCCTCTGGGAAGCCTGCTTGAACTCAACAGCGGCGAACTCTGCATGGTAATCGACATCAACCGCAAGAGTCCAGCCCAACCCGTAGTAAGAATGCTCTATGACCGGAACTGGAAATTGCTTACTCCTTACGAGCTTGACCTGTCCAAAAATCCTTCCTATCTGGTCAAGAATGTGCTTTCAGAAAGACAGATAAGGGAACTCAAAAAGAACGTCTAGCTTAAGTGCTCAGACAGCAAATCTAATTGAATAAATTTTTCTGTTTCATCACAAATTATTTTAAGGTGATGATATGTTGGTGAAAATTATAAGTCTTTTATTAATTTTGCTGATTGGCGGTACCCTTCTATATCTTTTGGGGTTCAAAGTATTTCCTTCCTTGATGAGCAAGAGATGAGAATAATAACCTAAATAATTCTCAGCTCTTTCGCTCAAAATATCCTTAAAGGAGGGATAGATATGACTAGATATAGAACAAGCGATGGAAAAGAAGATATGCGGCAAAAATTTCACTGGTTTGGAGCTATGGCTATTCCCATTGCCTTTTTAAATGGACTGTTTTTTGGGGGATATGCTCTCCGCAAAATCAGGCAATACTGGGAAGGAGGCCCTATGGATTAACTACCTCCTTGAATAAAATAGTTCACCGTCCGGTGGACTTTTTTTTGAGATTGGATAGAGTGGTGACGCGGGGACTAACCGTCCCCGCGATATACCCTTTATTTTAGTTTAAAAGTATCGGTAACTTTTTTAAGTTCGACAGCCAGTTTGTCCAATTCCTGGCTGACAGTGACAATATTTTGTACGGCAACCAGCTGATTCTGGCTGACGGCGGTGACTTCTTCAGCGGATGCCGCTGATTCCTCAGTAGCGGCCGAGATATTTTCAATGGCCTGAGTCATTTCATCGGCTGAAGCCAGGAGTTCTTCAAAAGTAGCGGATATATCCTGAATTGCGTTATCTATCTCTACTGCTCCCTGCTCAATCTCCTGGAAAGAATCCACACTTTCTCCCAACGATACTCCCTGTTCCCGTACTTGCTTCTCCACCTTGTCAACTTCAGCTACTGCCCGTTCCACCCCAGCCTGAACCTCGTTTATAATGGCCGCAATATTCAGAGTTGCGCTGCCGGTCTCCTCCGCCAGCTTCCGTACTTCCTCCGCTACTACGGCAAAACCACGCCCGGCTTCACCGGCTCGGGCCGCCTCAATAGCGGCATTAAGGGCCAACAAATTGGTCTGGCCGGCAATATTGTTTATTACATTGATTATTTCCCCGATTTCCTGGGTTTTATTGCTCAGTTCCTCAATTACCCCGGCTACATTTACAGTGCTGTCAACGGTAAGAGCCATTTCATCCTTTTGCCGCAACATCAAGCCCGTAACCCGCCCAACTATATTCTTGAAATTAATTGATTGTTGGGATATGCCCTCGGTAGTGCTCCCCACATTCTGCATGGCCAGCCCTACCTGCTGTACCAGTTCACTGGTCTTCTGGGCGTCTTCAGCTTCAGCCGCGGCTGCCCGGGCTACCTCTTCGGCACTGGCGCTGACCTGTTCCGAAGCCTGCCCCGTTTGCCGGGCGGTTTGCATCAGATTATCGGATACACTGGCCAGGCGCTCCGAACTTCCCGCCATCTGCTTGAGCACCGCGTTTAGATTATCATTCATATCCCGCAGCGAGTTCATCAAAAGCCCTATCTCCGAGCGATTCTTGCTCTCAATTTCTTGAGTCAGATCCCTCTGCGATAAGCGCGTGGTAATACCCACCATCCCCAGTATGGGTTTGGTCAAGCGGCCAGTAACAAACCAGACAATAATACTCAACAGCAACAAGGTAACTATCGTTACCATAATCATCTTGTGCAGCATGTTATCCAGAGGCTGGGTGACCTCGGAAACCGGAACCGTAACCGCCAGGGACCACCCGGCCAGTTCTACCGGATCATAGGCCATATACTTGGCCACGCCATCGAACTTATATTCCGCTATTCCCCTCTCCAGAGCGGTCATCCGGCTGATTATATCCTCTATTCCCTCGGCCTCATCAGATAGCTTCTTTTGCAGTATATAGTCTTTTTTGGGATGAGCCACAAAAGTAGTATCCTGGTTTATCAAATAGGCATAGCCGGTTTCTCCTACCTTAACCTGAGAAGTAATCTCTGTTACCTTCTCCGCCTTGATGGTGGCACCCAGAACCCCCACTACCTTGTCTCCCCGGTAAATGGGAACGGCAACAGGGGCCACCAGGTTACCGGTAGCTTTGGATAACACCGGGGTATCGATATTAGCCTTTCCCTCCATAGCCAGTTTGAAATAATTGCGATCATCCAGCTTAAAATCCATATGGCCAATATCGCCTACCACCGTACCATCCGGCCAGACCACATAGAGATTATCATGGTCAGCCGACATCAAGCCGCTCAGGAGAGCGGGCAAGCGCTCCGCATCCATTTTCTTTACCTCATCCAGCTTGGCCAGGGTGCTCATTTCGCTGAATTTCCCCTCTATCCAGGAATCTATTTCAGCACCCGTAGCATCGGCTATTTGGGTACAGTTCTCCTGGATCTGCTGGATCAATATATCCTTTCCGCTCCAGTAGGAAACAAAACTTTGTCCGATAGAGGCCAGAAAAAAAGCCCCCAGGATCCAAAGCAGAAAGTTAAATTTCAGACTTTGTGTAAATTTCAATTCCCCCACCCCTTTTTATCTTTCTGTAAAACTCTTTTCTCTCACCCCTTTTTAAAATTATTCGTTCCCCCGCTTTTTGTCTTTCTCTATATAAACAGCTATATAAAAAACATCGGCTTTTGGCTTTTCTCTCTTTAAAAAACTACTGCTTTATTCGACAGTGTACTCAATAATTCCTTTTTTAATGGGATATATCCAAAAAAACCCGGGATAAAAGGGGACGGGGCAGCGCTTGTATCAAGAACAGATAAAAGGGGACGGAGTTGTTAACACATGCGCTGGCGCATGTGTCAACAACTCCGTCCCCCTGTCATACCTGATTCGGAACGTTCCCTACTTATCTGAGTATGAAAGTAGCAGTAACCTCTTTTAACTCTGCGGCCAGGGTCTCCAGTTCCTGGCTAACCTGTACTATATTCTGGGCCGCCGCCAGCTGGTTCTGGCTTATAGCGGTTACTTCTTCCGCCGATGCTGCCGACTCCTGAGTTACGGCGGAAATATTTTCTATAGCCTGTATAATCTCATCAGCCGAGGCTACAATTTCCTCAAAAGTAGCCGATATATCCTGAATAGAATTATCCATCTTCCCGGCTCCGCTTTCTATTTCTCTAAAGGCTCCCACACTTTCTCCCAGAGAACTTCCCTGCTCTCTGACTTGCTTCTCTACCTTTTGGACTTCTGTCACTACCCGTTCCACCCCTGCCTGCACTTCGCTTATGATGCCGCCAATATTCAGAGTAGCACTACCGGTCTCCTCCGCCAGTTTCCGGACTTCTTCCGCCACTACGGCAAAACCTCGGCCCGAGTCTCCTGCCCGGGCAGCTTCTATGGCCGCATTAAGTGCCAGGAGGTTGGTC
The DNA here is from genome assembly GCF_028707975.1 of Syntrophomonas sp. Classification (GTDB taxonomy): domain Bacteria; phylum Bacillota; class Syntrophomonadia; order Syntrophomonadales; family Syntrophomonadaceae; genus Syntrophomonas. The sequence goes on along the minus strand of NZ_JAQVZX010000030.1, from coordinate 14,169 downwards.
TGCCCGGCTATATCGGTAATAACACTTATAATCTCCCCTATTTCCTGGGTTTTGTTGTTCAAATCCATTATTACCTCGGAAACATTAACCGTGCTTTCCACGGTCTGATCCATCTTCTCCTTTTGTTGCAACATTAAGCCGGTAGCCTGGGCTACTATATTTTTAAAATGTCGAGATTGCTGCGACATATCCTCCGTGGCCTGGCTTACATTCTGCATGGCCATTCCTACTTGCTGGCTTAGCTCACTGGTTTTTTGGGCGTCTTCCGCCTGGGTTGCCGCGGCCCGCGCTACTTCCTCGGCACTGGCATGTACCTGCTCGGAAGCCTTGCCGCTTTGCTCTGCATTGTTAAACAGACTATCGGCAACAGCTGCCAGTCTTTCCGCACTGGCGGCCATCTGCCCCAGGACTTGATGGAGATTATCCTTCATTTCCCCCAGGGAATTCATCAGCAGACCGATTTCCGAGGAATCATCGCTTTTTATATTTTGGGTTAAATCCCTTTGCGATAGTCGTTCGGTAATACCTACCATGGCCAGAACCGGGCGGGTAAAGTTCCCGCTTATCAACCAAATTACCAGGATGGCCAGAGCTAGAGTAACCACGGTAATCAAAATAATTTTTTGCATCATATTGTTCAAAGGTTGATTTACTTCTTTGACGGGTACAGTCACAGCCAAAGCCCATCCGGTGCTCTTAACCGGAGCATAGGCCATATATTTTCCCATTCCTTCATATTTGTAATTTACTATCCCCGACTCCCCGGCAATCATTTTCTTGCCTATGGCAGCCAGTTCTTCCCCTAGCTCGAACTGGTTGCTCTCCAGGATAAACTCGCTTTGGGGATGGGCTACAAAAGTTCCCTCCCGGTCGATCATATAGGCATATCCGGTTTCGCCGACCTTAACCTGGTTGACCACGTCAATCAATTCTTGGATTTTTAAGCTTGCTCCCAAGACCCCTACTACTTGCTGCTCCCGAACAATAGGCACTGCAATCGGTGCCACCATGTTGCCGGTAGTCTTGGAAATAATGGGAGTGCCTATATTAGCTTGACCCTTTATGGCCAGTTTAAAGTAATCCCGGTCGGCCAGTTGTGGTCTTTCTCCTCTGTCGGTTACGGTGGAGCCATCCGGCCAGATTACATATATATTGTCGTACTCAGAAGTCATAATTCCGGCTAAAGTCGCTATAATCTCCTCTTCCCGCATATTTTTCAGCAAACTGGTTTTGCTAAGGGTATCGAACTTTTCCAGCTTGCCGGCGAAATAGGTATCGATCACCTGGCTGGTTGATTCCGCTATTTGCTGGCACTTACTGGTTATTTCACTGGTTAGAACATTTTTCCCGCTCCAAAAAGAAACCAGGCTTTGGCCAATCGAGGCCAGGAAACAAAGCAGCAGTATCCCTATCAACAATTTAAACCGCAAACTATGGTAAAACTTCATTTTTAACCCCTCCTTTGCTTATTATTATCGTTATTCCATAAATATACTTGTATTCCTTTTTACTTAATGGAATGTACTATATAATATCAAAAGACATATGCTGTCAGGTACTTAAGTTCTTCTTGCCAGGCTATGGAGATAAAAGAAAAGTTACGGCTTAAGGTTTCGTTTGACCAACAATGCTGCTACTTGCTATCATTACCGGTAGGAATAACTAATTGCCTGCGGAATAATAGCCTGAATCCTGCATAAAACCTTTAAAGCATCGAAAGAAACTGCGGAGCATTTTCAACACAGCGCTGCAAGACGGTGGGGGATTAGAACCCGCCACCTGTTTTGTTAATAGGCGGCCGCTTAGCACCCTGCGGGCACCACTGATGTTCGCTTCGCTCACTATTAAAGATGC
>NZ_JAQVZX010000030.1:10439-12215 GCF_028707975.1 Syntrophomonas sp. | reverse complement strand
CTGCTGGTATTAACCGGGCTATTTATGGGTCTGGCGGGTTTCTTGCTGGGTGTGGGCTTTCTTTTCCTGGTAAATGTCCCCGTAGAAGAACTGCTGACCCGGCGGGGAACTTCCCAAACCCTTATCAATATAGCTATGACCGGCATTATAATCTTGTGGGCCTTAAGCAGCGCCTGGGTTACCCGCTGCTTTTTCCGTAAAGTATTGAGCCGGGAAAAACCACCGACATCGTTTATATATCTAATCCTGGGGGTTTTGTTCTTGATGGCTGCGGTGGTTTTTTACTTTCTATTAACCACTGGAAGTCCGGTAATAGCCCGGCTTCAGGGTACAGTATCAGAACCGGGCGAACGCTATGCTTTTGGCCCTTATCCTGATAAACCTCGTTTGCGAGAGCTTAAAGCCGAGGGCTACGACGGGGTTATTTCCCTTTTAAGCCCCATGATTCCGTTTGAAAAAATACTATTAGAACAAGAGATGGAGCACGGAAAAGAAGTTGGCATCACCATATACTCCCTGCCGATGCTCCCCTGGGTAAGCGACAATCAGGAATCCATCCAGCGGGCCATGGATTTGGCGGAACCGGGCGATAAACGCTATTATGTTCACTGTTACCTGGGCAAACACCGGGCCGATCTGATTAAACGGGTCTTGCTGGGACAGGAGCCGGAAAACAAGGAGCCCCAAGAATGCATCTACAAGACCCGGCTGGAACGGGGTAAATTATATTTTTATCAGAACAGCCGCATCATAATGGGTCCTTATCCCACCGATGAAGAGTGGTTTCATCTGATTCAAAGGGGTCAATTTAAGGAAATTATTGCTGATCTCGATCCGGAAAATCCCGGGGATCTGAAATGGATAAAACGTGAAGAAAAAAATTGTCAGGAAATGGGCTTGAAATATACCATTATGCCGCTGCGGAAGCAAGGCAATGCTTACCAGGGATTGCTGGAACTGGCCCAATATATTGCCAACAGCCAGCATAAAATCTATGTACATGGATTTCTCATTACGGAAAAAAACCTTTTGCTGGATGGATTGCTGCGGGGCGGAGATTTAGAGCATATGGGCAAGGCTTTCCCCGAACGACTGCAAGGGGGAGCGGTGTTTCGCGTAAGCTACAATCTCTTTCTGGGCCCCCGGCCTGCTGCTGGAGAGATGGATAGACTTAAAAAGGCTGGTATTACCCATATGGAAGCGCTGGAATTGGACGAAAACATCTCTCCTGCCGGAGCGGCCAGCTATATTCAGGCTTGGCCAAAGACTTTGGGAGTATGCTTCTTCTATGGCTTCCCTTCCCCGGATTATTGCAGTCAGGTGGCTTCCATACTGAGCAGCCGCTGCTATGGGCTCAAGCGGGATGATATTCCAGCTTCAATCGGCGGGCATAAAGTAGATATTATTACTGAACGCCTGCTGCTGGGCCGCCAGCCTGAAGCAGCTGAATTGTGCACTCTGGCTGGGTTGGGAGTAAGAACCATAGTACAGTTGGAAGAGCCGGACCTCTCTTCTGACCAAGACCTGAATCTCATTAAACAGGCTGTTGAAGCCGAGGGACTGCGCTTTGAGCTAGTTTACCGGAGCGAAGACTACATTAACCACATAGCAAAAGAAGTACAGCGGGATGACAACCCCTGTTATGTCGTGGCAGCTCCGTTCATCCAAAACGCAGTCTTTATCGATCTTAAGTCCTGCCGGATATAACGAGATGAAATATGTCCCCCGCATCCTTAATAGTGAGCGAAGCGAACATCAGTGGTGCCCGCAGGGTGC
>NZ_JAQVZX010000030.1:0-10339 GCF_028707975.1 Syntrophomonas sp. | reverse complement strand
AGTTTCTATGATATCAGCCCGGCTTACCGGCAGGATATTATGGAAAGGATAAAGCTGGGAGAACGGCAGCTTAAAGTGGTGGTGGACTGCGGCAACGGCACCGCCGGTTTTATTGCTCCCCGCCTGTTAAGGGAACTGGGCTGTGAAGTAATCGAGCTCTACTGTGACTCGGACCCGAGCTTTCCTAATCACCATCCGGATCCGGTCAAGGTTGAGAACTGCCAGGATTTAATCCGGGTGGTCAAGGCGGAAGAGGCCGACCTGGGCATAGGTTTTGACGGAGACGGAGATCGCCTGGGGGTGGTGGATACTGAGGGTAATATTATCTGGGGAGATATGTTGATGATCCTTTTCTGGCGGGAAATACTGCCCAGCTACCCAGGAACGGACTGCATAGTAGAGGTTAAATGCTCCCAGTCCCTGATAGATGAGATAGAACGTCTGGGGGGCAAGCCTGTTATTTATAAAACCGGTCATTCCCTTATTAAGGCCAAGATGAAAGAAATAGGAGCGGTATTTACCGGAGAGATGTCCGGTCATATGTTTTTTGCGGATGAATACTATGGCTATGATGACGCTCTCTATGCTGCCGCCCGGCTCTTGCGTATCTTGTCCCACAGTGAGCAAAGCTTGAGTGAGCTCCTGGCTGATGTTCCCCGCTACCATGCCACTCCCGAACTCCGGGTTAAAAGCAGCGATAGCGAGAAGTTCGCGGTGGTTGAGCGGGTACTCTCACATTACCGAAATCACCATGAGGTCATAGACATAGATGGAGCCAGAATCCTCTTCCCCGGGGGCTGGGGTCTGGTTCGGGCCTCCAATACCGGGCCGGAGCTAATAGTACGCTGCGAAGCCGGGACCCCGGAAGAGCTGGAGCGGATTAAAACCGAGTTGTTTACCTTCCTGAAAGTATAACGAGGCAAAATATACCCCCGCATCCTTAATAGTGAGCGAAGCGAACATCAGTGGTGCCCGCATGGCGCTTCTTTAAGCGCTTGGTTTCCTATTAACAAAACAGGCGGCGGGTTCTAATCCCTCGCCTCGTTGCAACAGTGTGTTGAAACTGCTTAAGCGATTTCTTCCGATGCTTAAAGAAATTTACCGGAGGTTAGTTATTTTGAAAAGGTTTCGTATAATTCTAGCATTTTTCTTCTGTTTCATTATCTTAACTATCTTAACTATCTTAACACTATCAGCCTGTTCCTCGCCCTTAAAGCAAGCAACGGTTTATGAGAATGATGATAAAGTAAAAATGCTTAGCCGGGTGGAAGGTGAAGATATCTGTTTATATATTGATGGGAAATGGGATAAGAGCTTTCGTTTCGGCGTGAACCTGGGAGCCACCACAGCAGGTCATCATCCTGGAGAATTAAGCCCCAGCTATGATGATTACCGACGCTGGTTTGCCGGAATGGACGATTTGGGTATCCATTCCTTAAGGGTTTATACCATTCTGCCACCGCATTTTTATAAGGCCCTGGCTGACCACAATAAGGATGCCAGGAATAAACTCTGGCTTATACAGGGCATCTGGTCTCCGGAAGAAGAACTAATCAGCTTGCAGGACGCCTATTTGCCTGAGATTACTGACAAGTTTCACCGGGAAATTGCACTGGCGGTAAAGGCCGTATATGGGCTGGGCGAGATTCCAAGAGTACCGGGAAAAGCCAGCGGCATATATACCACTAATGCAGCCCCCTACCTTATGGCCTGGATGTTGGGTTCGGAGTGGGATCCCCTTATGGTGGACAAAACAAACCAAAACCATCCGGACAAAAAACAGTTTAAAGGCCAGTATTTTTCTACTACAGCTGAAGCAAGCCCTTTTGAAGCTTGGCTGGCCCAGTCTCTGGATATTCTGGCCGAGGCTGAAACGAGGCAGGGTTGGCAACACCCGCTTTCTTTTGTCAACTGGGTCACCACTGACCCGCTTTCTCACCCGGATGAGCCTTTTGAAAAAGAAGATCTGGTCAGTGTAAACCCCCGGCACATTACTCCCAGCAGTGAGTGGGAGGCTGGCTATTTTGCTGCCTATCATGTTTACCCCTACTATCCTGACAGTCTCCGTTATCAGAAGGATTACCTGGATTACTTAAATAAGGACGGGCAAAAAGACCCTTATGAAGCTTACCTCTTGGAATTGAAAGAAAAACACTCCGGTATACCGCTCCTGGTCGCGGAATTTGGCGTACCATCTTCCAGGGGGATGGCCCACCGGGGACCTCTGGAACGCAACCAGGGCATGCATAATGAGAAGGAACAAGGACAGATGATTGTCTCCATGTTTAAGGCCATGAAAAATATAAACCTGGCTGGCGGCATAGTTTTTTCCTGGCAGGATGAATGGTTCAAACATACCTGGAATACCATGAGCCTGGAAATACCATCCGAAAGACGCCCTATGTGGCTTAACCGTTTAACCAATGAAGAAAACTTCGGCCTGGTAGCGGTTGAACCAGGAAAGAGCAACCGCATTTATCTGGATGGAAAAATTGACGATTGGGAGCGCATCAATGCAGCCGAGAAAACCACCGGCGGTGATAGACTCCAACTTATGGCAAGCAGTGATGAAGCCTATTTATATTTGGCCATAGAAAATCCCACCGGGTGGAACTGGAATGAAGAAGAACTTCTAATCGCCTTTGACAACCAGCCCGGAGGCAATAAGTTCCTGTCTCAATCCAATGCTTACTTCGATGAAGGAGCTGAATTCTTGCTTACCGTCAAAGACCGGGATGAAGCTAAACTAATGGTGGCCAGTGCCTATGACCAGCATAGTTATCTTTATGGACGGGTACTTAAAATGATTCCCTTTGATCAATCCTTAAGCCAGGAAAACAACGGGCTTTTCTTGCCCTGGAAATTATGCTTGAGCCGCGAACTGTATTTACCAACATCTCAAAAAACCATTCCGTTTGAAGAAATCGAAATAGCTAAACTGTTTCACGGGAACAGCCATCCTGCTTCCCCTAATTATAACAGCCTGAGTGATTATTATTGCGGAGAAAAGCTGATTGAATTCCGCATTCCCTGGATGATGCTAGGCTTCACTGACCCCAGCAGCCACCAGGTATGGGTTTATCCCCATCGTCAAAATCTTGGAGAGTTCAGCAGTATAACTTCGCCGGGTCTAAACCTTCAACTGCTTAGTATTAATCCGAAAAATTCGCAAATAGTCAGCAAAAGCGAAGTTCTGCTCTACAACTGGAAAGACTGGGATATGCCCAGCTTTCATGAGCGCTATAAAGAGAGCTTTTATATCCTTAAGACTTATATTGCCGGCTTCAAGTAACTATTGGAGCCCTCTTACAATGCCCAACAACCGCAAACCCCAACCCTAATATTGGGGGCCTCATCCTGACAATTGTGCCATTACTCCCCAATAAGCGAAATATAATGGCGGACTTTTCTCTGCAGGTGATTAAAAAACAAATCGAAATAATCAAAGTAATAATAGAATAAAGCCACCAGCAACAGGAATAACAGGGATAAAACAATTCCCAATTTCCCCACCCAGCTCATTCCATAGTGAAAGGATACCTGGTGCTTTCCCGCCGGCAGTTGGATATAAATCAGATTATCCATGTTTTGAACCGGCAATGCTTTTCCATCCAGCCAGGCTTTCCAACGCGGGGTATAGGTAACTGAAACCAGAACTGGCCTAGGCTCCCTGGAATCATAGCTGAAACTGAAACCATCATGACGCCACTCATCCTCCAACACCGGGAAGGGATGGGGAACAATACTTTTGTTGGGATGAGCCAGGTCCATCAGTTGTTCCAGCATCATACGGATTTGCTCCCCATCAGCCGAGTTTAATTGCTGCCCAAGAGCCAGACCCACAAAATACACCCTGTGTCCATTGACCTCCTTATAGCCTATGGCAGGCACCTCTCTATCCTCACCCTGCATTACCGCCCAGGTTTCATCCAAATTTCCCAAGGCTGGAACCTGTCCGGTCGGATCTGCTTCCAACCAGGCTTCTCCTGTTATCCCGGCATTTTCACATGTTTTTAACCTGTAATCACTTTCAATCGTTTCCCAATAGGGGATTACATCCAGCAAAGGCCAGGTTTCCCCTCGTCCCATAGACACAATAACTACCTTGTCAGCTTCAGCCAGCTCTTCCACCATCCTTTGAAAGCTGGTAAAATCCTTTACTTCTGGTTCTATTAAATATATCAACTTGAATCCGGATAGATACTCCCGTGGATAATCTTCCAGACAACTGGAATAACCCCGGAGCATCCAGGGAAAATACATTTCAAAATTTATAGCCGCTTGACCGATTACCAATGCATCCCGCTCCTGCCGCAGGAAATAGGAGGAAGGAGTCGGATTGAAAAGGATACTTTTCTTGTCATCCTCTTTGATTAAGCGAAAGCCCTTATCCTGCAAACCCTCGATTAGCTTTTTCCAGCGATTGTCTATAAAAGCTGAACGGGTATTCCAAAAGAGCAGGTTCCTGATAATATAATCATTACAATTGGCAGCGATAGCAGTATTATGCTGCCAGAGAGCTCGATTATGCGGAGTACCTTCAATACTCCAACCATCGGTCATATTAAGCCCTTTAATCATTGGGAAATATGCAATATGTGATGCATCTGAATATAGCCATGAAAAACGTCCCTGTTCAAAAGCATTATTGCTAATCGATAGTAGCTTCAACTCCTGACGATATTCTATAAATTGATCGCTATGAGTCTCCATAGCTCTGGGGTTGATATCAATAGCTAAAAGTACTATTATTGCCCCACTTAAAATAATATATGTTATTTCCCGGATATAACCAGGTCTGGCTCTTAATAGAAGTTCGTTCAACACATAAACATCTAATATGGCTGCTGCCAAAACAGAAAAACTTAAAAACCTGCGCGGGATAAAAGACTGATGCAGGGGAATATATTTATATAGAGGAAATGCTTCACCAAATGATAGGCTTATCCCCAGCAGCATGGCTATTAGTAAAGGCAATACCAGCTTGCTCTTTCTCCAAAATATTAGGGAAATGCAAGCCAATAACAGCATGCTGCTGCCAATATAAAACCCGCTTCCGTTTCTTGCTGCTACAGAAAAAAACGAAGTCATGGCAGCAAATACTGAACTCGCTTCCGGCAATAGATAAGGTATGCTGGCATTTTCCAGATGAGTAGTACCAGGTACAATCCAAAACGATAACAATCCAGCCCCCAGGCCTACTGCCAAAATCCAGCAAATGCATTCACGCAGGATAATATGCCGCTCAAGCAGCATCACCAGCATAATAATTCCTATCAATATACTGATAAGAAAAGCATGCATGGATTGGGAAACAATAAGCAAGGCACCACAAATACTGACCAATAACCATCTTAACCGGGTTTTTTCTTCGAATAACAAGAAAGTAAAATACAAAAACCACGGCGTAAGCGCAAAAATAGGGATTTGCGCAATTTCACCCCCATTTAATCCCGATCTCAGCAAGAACGGTTGTACGGCATATAAAATCCCCCCGAACACTCCTATTCTTGGCCCAATAAAGCGGTAACAAAAATACCAAACCCCCAGCGCACCAATTAATTGAGACAAAAATATCATTATTTTAAAGGTAAGCATAATATTATGTGTAAACACTTGTACCAGGGAAAACAGGATAAATGATAATGGAGGATAATACTGGGTTACCGTGCTGCCGTTATACCAGAACGGGAACCAGCTGACCCATTTTCCTTCCATTATGTTGTCTGCCAGGTATACAATTCTGGTTAAGTGTCCCAGTCCGTCAGTAGTATATGGATAAGTATTATTGGCTGCTCCAAGTAGAGGCCAGATACCCCATATAATAGCTGCAGCAAAAAGAAGCACCGCTATCCCCAGTTCCCATTTAAACGACCGTGGAATTCCGGTTTTCTGGTCATTCTGGGGTTTTTGTTGTTTTTCACTGTTCTTATCCAGGATCGAATCAAAATGCAATTAAAGCTCCCCCATTAATGGATATATAAGCTTGAATTAGCTTTCAGGATTATTTGCAACACTCCATAAACATCAGGGAATAAGGCATACGCAGCAATCCTCGGCGAATGACGGTTTTATTAGCACTAAAACCCTGGGGAATCAGACTCCGGTACTCCTGCTCACTGCGTACAAATTCCCCCCGGTCTTTGGATATTAGATAACGCTCCCAGCGGGACTGCCCGGAATAAAAAACGGGATCAATAGTAATCAGACGCCCTCCCGGTTTTAAGGCTTTTTGGGCAAGAGTGAAGAGATTTTCAGCATGAGTATTATCCAGGTGATGTAATACCCCAATGGCTATAACCAAATCAAAAAGTTCCATTTGCTCAATTATTTTAAGACTCAATAACTGACATATAAACCGGCCGCGATGGCCAAATCGTTTCCTTGCCGCCTCGATATATTCTGCGCTCATGTCAAAACCTATATATTCAATATACTCCGGCAGATACTCCAGAATATCGGCAGGGCCGCAGCCAATATCCAGAATCCTGTTTCCGGCTTCAGGTTTGATATATTCATTTACATAAACTTGTCGAGCGGAACCCTGTCCGACTATAGTAGAAAACAAACGGTATACAAAAGGATTGGCCAGGATAAAACGTATATCGCCCCAACTCATTGAAAAAGGAACCTCCTCCCCCACCCCAATATTAATCCTTGGTTCTACTGCAAAAAGTTATATAATATGCATTAGCTTGCATAAATATGCCGCTCGCAGTATACGCATGAGCAACAGCTGCGCTCACTTTTCCTCATTAAATCCCCTGCTTTCACGGACGAAATACAGGGGACGATGCTTGGATTCAGTATAAATCCGGCCTATATATTCTCCGATAATCCCTATCGTAAATAACTGCACTCCCCCCAGAAATAACACCATAACCATAAGAGAGGGATAACCGGGAACCGGATTGCCGTATAAAAGGGTTCGAATTGTCATGTAAATACCATATAGAAAAGCATTGAAGGCCACAAAAAAGCCAAAATACATAGACCACTGTAAAGGCATATAGCTAAAAGAGGTAATTCCTTCAAGCGCTAAATTCCATAGTTTCCCATAGTTCCATTTGGTCTTGCCCGCATAACGGGCATCCCGATTGTACATGATTGCTGCCTGGCGAAAACCTATCCAGCCAAAAAGCCCCTTCATAAAGCGGTGGGTTTCCCGCAGTTCCTTTATTGCATCTACCGCCTGCCGGGACATGAGGCGAAAATCTCCTGTGTTGCCAGGTATATCAATGGGGCTTATCTTGCCTATAATTTTATAAAAAAGCGCCGCAGTCGATTTTTTAAACCAGCTTTCCCCATCTCGCTGGGTCCGAACTGCATAAACCACATCATAGCCTTCATTCCACTTCTCTATCATTTCATATATTAGTTCGGGAGGATCTTGTAAATCCGCATCGATAGGTACAACTACTTCACCGCTCGCATAGTCCAATCCTGCCGACAGTGCTATTTCCTTACCAAAATTTCTCGATAAATCAATAATTTTAAAGCGAGGGTTCATCTGATTTATTTTAATCATCTTTTGTAAAGTATCATCTCTGCTGCCATCATTTACACAAATAACTTCATAAGTCCGGTTAAGATTTGCAAGTACCATAGTAAGTCGTTCATAAAGTATTCCTATGTTTTCTGACTCATTAAACATAGGCACCACTATGCTTATAAATATATCCTCATTACTTTTCACCGCCTAATCACCACCTTATATTAAACGTTGCAGACAACCTGCAATTTTAGGAAATAACCAATCCCCGACCCAGGGGACAGGATTTTTGGGGAAGCAAAAAAAGCTTTAAATAATCCCTTATGGTCAGCCATAACTTGAGTTTGCTAGGGCTTACTTTATGATCATAACGCAAGACCAGAGGTACTTCCTCGATTTTGTTCGCCACTGTCGCTACTTTGAGCAATATTTCCACACTGCTGGCGAAGCTGCGGAATTTTAAAAATGATTCCTCGCTTTGCGATAAAGCCTGGTAGAGTACGGAGGTTTTATAGGCCCGGAAACCAACCGTATAGTCCTTTACTCCTTTAAGCGGGAAGAAGAGGGAAAGCAAAATCCTGGCTCCCAGGCTATAAAGCTGTCGTAATGGGGGAACTCCCACCTGTTTGCCTCCGGCGGTAAAACGCGAAGCTATTACGATATCTGCCCCCAAATCGCTTTTCTCTACCATCTGGCGGATAATATTTCCCGGATGTGAAGCATCGGCATCCAGGGTAGCCACACAGTGTGAACCCATCCTTATAGCCTCACAGAATCCGGTCAAAATGGCCTGACCCACCCCCATGTTTTGCGTGTGCGACAAAACCACCAGGCGCGGATTCTCCCGGGCCCAATTGTTTGCCAGCTGCAAGGTATCATCCTGGCTGCCATCATTAACCGCTACGATACGGTAATCATAGGACGGCGGCAGAGGAAAATCTCCATCGAACATCTTGCGTAACAGGGGAATTGACAGTTCCTCGTTATACATGGGCAAAACAATAACCACCAACTTTTCAAGCATAACCCGCCCCTCCCTAAATCATATATGCAGGAAATAAACCCCCAGCGATACCAGAAGCAAGCCCACAATCTTCCCCGAGCTAACCGTCTCATTAAATAAAAAAATAGAAAATAAAAAGACAATTATATAGGACAGGCTTACACTGGGATAAGCCTTGCTCAGTTCCATACTGGAAATAACCTTGATCCACAAAATCATACTACTTACAAAACATAATATACCGGTCATTATCCATGGATTGGTAAAAATATGGATGACGGTGTTTATGGTATGCGGCCAGGCCAAATTAACCTGCCCCATACGATTTACCGCAAATTTCAATAAAACCTGCCCGCTGGCTCCCAGCACAATCGATACAAATAAATATAGAAGGTTGCTATTCACGAATTCACCTGCCTTCTCTTGCTAATTTCTTCTTTTAATTCTTCGGCATAGGCCTGGAGTATTGACTGCAGCTGCAGTACCGGGTTCTGGGTTTTCCAGCTCTTTTCTTCGGTCAAAGCAGCAATGATCCCGGCCAGGCGAAACCAGTAAACCAGGTAACGATATAAAGGCATAAATAGAATAATCCACCATATTTTCTGCAATTCCTTCCGGAGTTCCGGGGCCGAACCCTTATAAGCAATATAGAAAGTACAACTCTCCAGGACAATGTAGCAGATATACATCCCTATCATCGCCACCACAATTGTAGGCAGGGGGTAGCCCAAAAAGAACAAGAAGGGGAGCAAAAAAGTCCAGGCCAGGCGCGAAAAGGTCAGGGTATGATCCGAAATCAGTATCCTACCCACAAAATCGAACAAGGCCCCAAAGATGCCGGGAATTCGCTCATAATATACCCCGGTAACTTCCATCTCCCCTCGTTGCCAGCGTAGACGCTGGGAATAGAGGCGGCTCAAATTTTCAATCGGTTCCACATAGGCTATGGCATCAGAAATAAATCCAATCCGCCCCTGGCTGGCCTCAATAGCCTGGCGTATATTGAAGGTAAGGTCGGTATCTTCGGAAACCGTGCGGGTCTGGTATAGAAAAGTCTGGAGAATTATGTCCCGCCGGAATACGGAAAAAGCGCCGGAAAGAGTAAAAATAGAATTCTTCATATCCTGGTAACGGCGGCCAATGTCAAAGGCTACGATATACTCAATAACTTCACAGTAGTTTATCATGTCTATAAAGCTGCTGCCCTCACCCAGCTTTTTATCCACCCGGATTGAACCGGTAGCTGCCGCCAGGCTGGGATCCTTTTCAAAGACCCTGACCACATTAAGTATCGCATCAGGATCCAGCCAGGTATCCGAATCCACATTCATCATGTAGCTGCCATGACCGGAATACACACCCGCGTTGAGAGCAATGGATTTTCCCGCCCGTTCCAGGGAACTCCACATGACCGACATCTCCGGATGCCGGTATTGAAAGCGCTGGAAAACATCAAAACTCTCGTCTTCACTGCCGTTATTCACACAGATGACCTGGATGGATTCCCGGGGATAGCTTTGCCTGGCTATGGAGTCCAAACAATGGCCCAGGGTATCTGCCGAATTATGGACTGGAATTATCACGGTTACATAAGGAAAGAAAAAGAGTTCTTCCTTTTTCTCCACTTTCTGCTTCCTGTTGCCGAGAAAATTGATGAAATAGACCATGGCCGTAGATACATCTACCAGCAAGGGCACCATCAACCATATACCCCAGAATAATCCAAATGCCAGTATTCTCTCCAGCCATATTTCAATCATTTTTTATATTCCTCCGTATCTTTTCCAAAGACGGCCGGGTAATCAATTGCCAGTAAAGAGCCACCGCCAGCAGGAAGAAAAACA
>NZ_JAQVZX010000113.1 GCF_028707975.1 Syntrophomonas sp. | reverse complement strand
TACCCCCCTAAATTGATTTTCGGTCTCTAATCGACCCTATTCACATGATAGGCAAATCGCCCAATATATGCAAATACAAGAAATTTCTTCACGCTCCAGGAATGCCGATATCCGGGATTTATCTCCTATAAACATGATAATCCGTCATTCTATAGATAAAGCAATTTTTCCGCCAATAACCACTTATAATAGTTCCAGGCCAATAACCGCAGTATTTACCGGTACCATACCCCGGTAAGCTATCTCACGACTACCATCCTGCGCTTTGTCGGGTTAAATGTATCTTCTAAAAACCACGGAGGGCAATGTAGTACATTACGGATTTATTGAAAGCTTCATCGAGGAACTCGGCACTCGGTACAATATTCGGGAGATTGCCTTTGACCGCTGGGGCGCGGTGCAGATGACGCAGAATCTGGAAGGGGGCTTTACGGTGGTACCTTTTGGCCAGTATAAGCCGCTCCTACAATCCGAAGGAACGGCTATATTTTGGGCCTTTTAAGCAAAACAAAAACCACCCATCGATAAAATTCTTTCTATCAATAGATGGTAGTTAAAATGGTCGGGGTGACAGGATTTGAACCTGCGGCTTCTACGTCCCGAACGTAGCGCTCCACCAAGCTGAGCTACACCCCGATGCAAGAAATATGATATCAATTAAATCGTCTTTCGTCAATATCGTCTCAGCATAACTGCGGCCATTCAGCCGCTGAGCACCCTCCAATCTTCCTGCATGGCATGGGAAAGGAGCCCGGGGTCAGGATTCACCGCTACCGGTTCTCCAACCATTCCCATCACCTTTACATCAGCCACACTGTCGGCAAAACAACGGCTGGCCTTCCAGTGCACCTCCTGCCCGGCAAAAGTCTCCTTAAGAAGAGAACACTTACTTTCCCCATCGATAAAAGGAGTATCTCCTTCAGGATCGAATATTCCGTCTTTAAAGGCCAGCCGTGCGGCTATTACTGTGTCCAAGCCCAGATCGGCCGCCACCATTTTCATGAGTTCAGAATAGGAACCGGAAAGCAGCACACAGTGATAACCCTGGCTTCGGGCCAAATCAATCTCTTTAATTATCCTGCTATTGAAGTGTTTTCTCAATCCAGGATAGGCTTGGTGAAAGAAAATTTTTATCTCCTCAGCATTCATCCCGGAGAACAGGTAATTGAATTTTCTGAATGCACCTGCTTTCATCCCTTCCCGGGATATGAGCCCCATCCTGTACCAGAGCAAATCCGGAACGATGGAAAGATAGACCAGAATGTAGCATAATTTGGATCTTTTCTGCCGGAGCCATTCTCGCCCCAGGCAAGGCAGAGTATCCCTGCTCAAAAGGGTTCCATCAAAGTCAAAAATTGCCAGTTTCATTTATACCTCCTTGTTTAACTTCCGATTCCCAAGTACATAAAATAAGACCCCAGAGCTAAAAGGAAAACCCCGCAGCACAAGATTAATGCGCGAAAAATCGAATTGTTCAGGACCTTGCGTCCTCCGCAAATCGCTGCTGCCACCAGAGAATACCAGGCCAGGTCGGCCAGGATATGACCGGAAAAAAAGGCGAGTACCCCGGCGCTTCCACTCTTTAGCGCCAGGCTGAGATAGCCTAATCCAATAGTAAGCCACCACAAAGACCAGTAGGGGTTGGCCAGGCTGATTAGAATGCCTCCTGCTACCGGGTGTAAGCCTCTTCTAGCAGCATACTTCCCGGATGACGACGCCACAGGCGATTGTGCTACTATATCTGACCGCTGGCCAGAAGGAGCAGTAATCCTGCCTGCTTCCTTCTCCTCAGTCTTCAATTGAAACGCGGAAAATGATCCCTGCAATCCATCCCTGATTAAGCTCAAACCCATCAAAAGAAGAAAGAATCCTCCCAGCAGGGCTATAGTATGAAAAACTGCCTGTTGTTTCAAGTAGACGGACAGCCCGCCCAGAATGGCTAGAATCAAGGATAGTTCAAGGATAGCATGTCCCAGTATAGTTAAGGGTGCCGCCCGAAATCCCCGTTTAAGCGTTTCCGCCACGGTAAAGCTCAGCAGGGGTCCTGGTACAATGGCCCCCGATAGCCCGGTAATAAAAGCAGTGGTGAAAATAAATATTAAAGTCATGGCCAAATCTCTCCCGCATTCTGTCCTACCAAAGTAGTTTAAAAAAGCCTGTGCTTGTACGCGGTTCTTTTTAGGTATATTTTGATTGATAATTAAGAGTTGATGTCACTGCAAAAAGCAATAAATATGTATTAGTGTGCATAAATATACCGCTCAGCACCCATAATAGCGACTGCAAGGGAGCACCCAGGCGTACCCGCAGGGTGCACCCATAATAGCGATCGCAGGGCATTGTAAGGGCGGTCTTCGACCGCCCGCTTTCACCTTCGCCAACGCTCGTTTTGTATATTCATGCAACCCTTATGCAACAAAAAGGGTTTTTTGCAGTGACATCCGAGTTTTACATAAACTCGGAAAACGGTCAATATATCGCGGATACAATGAGATAATAACACTATATATTATATTTCCTAATGATTCTTCACTGAATTTTTAGATTATGCAAAATACTCAATTGTTCAGGCACCTGAAATAGTAGCTTCAATTCCCCATTATTAGCAAACTGGTTATATAAGCTTTTTAAATATATAATGGGCTTTGCAAGAAATTATATGGAATTGCTCTGCGGATTAGACAAAAACCTGGGTGGTTGTACGGGGTTATTGGTAATTATTATATATATTGCCCCTGCCGAGAGCATGAACTTATCAATCACAAAACTGCCTCGAAGAAAGGAATCTAATATATGGATAGAAAGATTTTTATGGATAAATATGCTTTCATTGCCGGATTGCTGTTTGTAATTATCCTGGCTCTGGCCTGGGTACTGTGGAGCAGGTCCCCGCTGGCAGCAGGTGCGGCTCTCCCCCGGCCTGGTGCTCTGGAGCTTTTCCTGCTTACAGCTATCGGAATCATGGCTGGCTACTTCGGCGGTTTGCTGGGTATCGGGGGTGGAATTATTATGCTGCCCCTGCTCAAGTTCGGCTTTAACTATTCCACCACTCTAGCTGTGGGCACCACCCTTTTCGCAGTTATATTTACGGCCATTTCCGGCGGTTATGCCCACTTCTTGCGCGGTAACGCTCACCGAGCAGGCATAGTCTATATTTCTATGGGCGGCATAGCGGGTATTTTACTGGGCTCCTTCTTTTTTCAACTTCTGGCTGAACAAATGAAGCTGCTAAACCTGGTTCTGGGCCTTTTCTTTGTTTTCCCGGGCTTTTTCATGATCTGGGAAAGCCTTTTTTCTCGTAAAAATGACCCGATAAAAGAAACTCAAAATATTAGAGAAAGACCTTTAGGATTATGCGCTCTAGGTTTTGTGGTGGGTTTTCTTACCGGCATCCTGGGCCTGGGGGGAGGATACCTACTGGTTCCGGGAATGACTTATTTTTTTGGCTACCCGATTTACCTGGCTGTAGGTACTTCCCTGGTTTCTGTAATTCCTGTAACCATCATAGGGGGCAGCATCAAGCTACTGCAAAGCTATGTTTTACTGGAGGCCTCCCTGGCCCTGGCGGCAGGTACCATAATCGGGGCCCAGCTGGGAGCAGCCAGCATAAGAAACTATAAGCCTGCCACCCTGAAGTTTATTTTCGGGCTATATTTTTCCTATGCCGCCATCCGGCTTATCAGCAGCTTCTGGTTCTAAAGTTTACTCATACTCCCTTTCCGTAGACTAATTCTGCAATAGCCCCAAAATAGCGGGGCAAATCCATAACAATTACATCATTGTGGCCGGCTCCAGGTATTACCAGCATCTTCTTCGCGTTACTGCCCAGCTGCTCAAATACCAGCTTACCTTCCCGCAAATAGACCAGGTTATCCTCTTCCCCGTGAATCACCAGGGCCGGTAGCTTGATTTCTCCCAACATCTGCAGGCATTCCTGCTCTATGGGTTCCAGTATCCGGTAATCGGCGGGCAATTCCAAACCTTTAATCAATCTGGTTAAAGAGGCAAAGCCGCTTTCTATAACCAGTCCCCGAACTTCCTGTTGATAGTGGAAGGCCAGTTCCAGGGCGGAAATGCTCCCCAGCGATCGGCCCATGAGCCACAGTTCGGAGTTAAACTCCCGCCGGGCAAGTTCCTCCCGAACCGCTCGAAAAATCCGGTGGGCATCCTCAACTAAATGAACAAAAGTAGGACTGCCGCTGCTGCCCCCGTAACCCCGGTAATCGCCTACCACCAGATTTATTCTTTGCGCGTTGTAAAGCCGGGAAAACTCGTCGTAGTCGCTTACCACTTCACCGTTGCCATGAAAATAGAGCATCCAGGGCCATTCTTTATTCCCTGGGTAAAAACGGCAATGTACATAAATTTCATTCTCGGCTTCTACCGGTACCTGGAAATCAAAACTCCCCGGCGGAGCAAGCCGGAGTTCTTTTCGAGGAAAAAACAAAAAATCCAGCAACACCGGCTGGTCTAACAAGGCATAATCCGGCATAATTATCCCCCTTTCGCAAGCCTTCTTGCTTCCTGAAAAGAATTCGCCATATTTAGGCTTAATTCCTGCTTTTGGCAAAACTTAGATTGACTTCACCCCCATCTTTACTAGGCGCTCTTTCAGCCCAGTATCCCGGCTGCGGGGTTTGTCGTTGTTTATGGCGATGTGTAAAGCTTTTTTGCTTCCTATTATTATTACCAGTTTGCGGGCCCGGGTAACCCCGGTGTAAAGCAGGTTACGCTGCAGGAGTATATAGTGCTGTTCCAAAAGCGGAATAATCACCGCCGGGTATTCACTGCCCTGCGCCTTGTGAATGGAACAGGCATAGGCCAGTTGCAGCTCATCAAGCTGCGAAAAGTCATACGAAACCGGATAGTCTTCAAATTCTACTTCCAATTTTTGTTCTTCCAGATCAAATCGTTTTACCCAGCCAATATCGCCGTTGTATACGCCTTTATCGTAATTATTGACTAGTTGCATAACCTTGTCACCGATTTTAAAATTCCTTCCGCCCCGGCTTATTCCTGGCTGCTTGGGGTTAAGCACCTGCTGCAACTCCACATTTAAATTACTGACCCCAATAAGCCCCCGGTTCATGGGGGTCAGAACCTGAATATCCTTGATGGGGTGAAAATTGAAATAACGGGGAATACGGCTGCGGCAGAGACCCAGGATTTTCTGCAGAGCTTTTTCCGCATCTTTTTCCTCCATAAAGTAAAAATCGCTTTTCTCCCCGGCTTCTGGTATATAGGGAAATTTGCCCTGGTTGATGCGGTGGGCATTATAGACTATCCGGCTTCCCCGCGCCTGGCGGAAAATTTCCGTTAATTCGA
>NZ_JAQVZX010000112.1 GCF_028707975.1 Syntrophomonas sp. | reverse complement strand
TAGGAACCGTAGCCAGAACCCTGAAGCAGAAAGGAATGGAACCAGCCCTTACTGCTGTTAACCGGGCCCTGAAGATGCTGCAGGAGACTGACCAAGGGATAGCTGTGGTGGCCGCCAGCCGCAATTCCCTGGAAGATGTCTTGGCCGCACAGTTCATTGCCAACCTTTTCTTATAAGCTAAAGCTATTTAAAAAAGAATCAGCGTTAATTATAAAAATCAGCGTCCTTCTGCGTCTAAACCTCACTTTTCTTACTAACCCCCCATGGCCGGGGCCACAACCACCGATGAAAAGTAAGTTGGCGCTTGAATAGTAAGATGCAGTAGGAAATAAATTAACCCCCTCACGCCTCACGCCTCACTAATCATATGCCTGTTCCACCCGGTTGCGGCCATTCTGCTTGGCCTTATAGAGAGCAGCATCGGCTAACTGCACCAGCTCCGCCGTCGTGGTTTTATCACCGGCGGCTTTCATTGCTATACCGAGGCTGATGGTTACTGCAATGGGGGTGCTATTAAACACCACCGGCTCCTGGCTGATACTTCCCAGGATACGATTAGCTATTATTATAGCTTCTTCTGTGCTACAGCCGGGAAGAACCAGGAGAAACTCCTCGCCCCCATAACGACCAATGGAATCATAGAGACGAATAGTATTTTTCATCCGCAAGGCAACTTCCACCAATACGGCATCACCGGCCATATGGCCATAAGTGTCATTTACCTTCTTAAAATGATCCAGGTCTCCCATAATTACGGCCAGGTTGCTATTTTGTCGCTTGGCCCGGTATAGTTCTTTTTCCAGTATATTAAGTATCTTTGCATGATTAAATATTCCGGTTAAGAGGTCGTGTTGGGCCTGATAACGCTGGATCTCCAGCGCTTCGTTCAGTGACTGCTGCAAATCCAGGATACGCTTGCCTACCCGTAAGCGCACTTCTAATTCCTCGGGCATAAAGGGTTTGGTAATATAATCATCAGCCCCGGCATTAAGCCCTCCAATAATATCTTCCTTACTATCCCGCCCGGTGAGCAAAATAATATAGTGATAGGTATTATTATCTAATTGGCGCAAACGGCGGCATAATTCCAATCCATCTATCCCCGGCATCATCCAGTCCAGCAGAACCAGTTGAGGCGAATCCTTTTCTTTAAGGATATCCCAGGCCTGAATACCATCTCCTGCTTCCAATACCTCATAACCCCATTTTGATAATAGGGCCTTTACTACAGTACGGGAAATCAAATCATCATCAGCAATCAATACTCGCACATTTTTCGTCCTTCCGTATAATATTTTGGCCGGTAAAGTCCTTTAGCTCTTGACCAGGCGGTGGATTAATTGCAGGGTGTCAACACATGCTGCTTTAGCCTCCGCAATTGCTTTCTGTTCCAGATCAAAAAAAAGTTCATAAAGCTTTTGTATACGCAGGGTACCGGAAGAACCTTTTAATTGATGAGCCAGGCTGCGAATTTTTTTAAAGTCGCTGTTGGCCAGGGCATTTTGCAATTCTTCCAATACCCCTGGCAGGGTTGACCATAATTTATCATAAAGCTCCCGTCCCTCTCCCTTAGATAATCCGGTCTCAGCTATAAAGCTGCTCAAGTTTTCCTCCAGCATGGCCGCGACCTCGCTAACAGACTCTTGCTGCCTAGCCGTGTACTGTTCAATAATATTAAATAGTAGTTGGAAATCAACTGGTTTACTGATGTAATCGTCCATGCCTGCCTGCAAACATTTCTCCCGGTCTCCCTCCATAGCGTTGGCAGTCATAGCAACAATGATAGTATGTCGTTCTTCTCCCTCCATTTGTCTAATTCTAGCAGTAGTTTCATATCCGTCCATCTCCGGCATCTGACAGTCCATAAATACTATGTCATAATCTTTTTGCTGCAGGGCTTTTAAAGCTTCGGCTCCACTGCAGGCCAGATCACAGTACATACCTCTCTTTTCTAACATTTTAACAATTATTTTCTGATTCATTTCATTATCTTCGACCAGAAGAAACCTGGGCCGGGCAGGAATCGGGTTTTCCTTGATCGTATAACGGGTAACGATTGAATCACCCAGGGAGGCTTCTGTCTTTAAACCAAGGACTATAGAAATGCATTGGAGCAGTTCGTCTCTTTTCACGGGCTTAGTCAGGTAGCCGCTAAAACCATGTTCTTTGGCCCGGCGGGCATCTCCCTTCTGGGCTGCCGAAGTAAGCATAATCAAATGTATAGCTCGGGTGGAAGGTATGGCCTTAAGGGCAGCGGCTAACTCATGACCATTCATCGCAGGCATTTGAAAATCTACGATTACTACATCAAAGGATTTTACAGCGGCTGCGGATAGAAGGATAGTGATGGCCTTTTCGGCACTATCGCTCTCCTCAACCAGGCATTGGGCATCTTCCAGATAAGTTCGTATGATTTTGCGGTTGCTGCTATTATCATCCACAATTAGTACCCGGGCACCCTTAAGCTCTGCAGGTTCAAAAGGCAGAGTATCCTTATGCAGACCTGGTTTAAAGCAAGCAGTGAAATAAAACTTTGACCCCTGGCCTAATTTACTTTTTACCTGCATGGTTCCTTCCATTAAGCGAACCAATTCATAGGAAATCGCCAGGCCCAGACCGGTACCTCCGTATTTCCTGGTGGTGGAGGCATCTGCCTGGGTAAAGGGTTGAAAAAGTTTTTCCATGTCCTCCGGGGCAATACCAATACCGCTATCACTAACTTCAAAAGCGATTTCCGCCTTATCTGAGCTTTCATTTATCGTTTCCACAATTACCAGAATTTCACCGGTATGGGTGAACTTAACCGCATTGCTAAGCAGGTTATTTAAGATTTGACGCAGCCGGGCCGGGTCACCTACTACCTCATCCGGTACATTGGATTTGATTAGGGTATGCATCTCCAGACCTTTTTCTCTAGCCTTTGGAGCCTGCAGGGAAACAGCATCTTCCACTACCGTTCTAACCCGGAAGGGGATTTCTTCCATGGCCAGTTTACCAGCTTCAATTTTAGAGAAATCCAGGATATCATTAATGAGATAAAGTAGGATTTCCGAGGCTCTATGTGCCTCCTGTACATAATCCTGCTGTTCAGTCGAAAGTTCAGTTTCCCCCAGGAGTTCCAGGAATCCCAGTATGCCGTTCATAGGAGTGCGAATCTCATGGGACATATTAGCTAAAAATAAGGACTTGGCGTAGTTGGCAGATTCAGCTATCTCTTTAGCCTGGGCCAGTTTTTGTTCCATCTGACTGCGCTCGATGGCTTCAGCGATAGAATTGCTGAAAGCCTTCAAAATGGAAAACTCGTCTTCACTCCAGTTTCTTTCCTCCTTGCATTCATCAAAACCAACATAACCCCAGAAAACTCCGCCTACAAAGATGGGTAAAACCAGTATTGACAAGATACTCTGTTCTAACAGGGTTTCTTTAATCCATCCTTCTCCAAAATCTCGTACCTGTGCCTTGACGGCTTCATTTCGCATCAATGGTTCTATAAAATTTTGCGCTTGATCGAAGGGAATGTTTTGCAGCTTGGGATTATTAATTTGTGCCGGAAATACACCGGAGTTCCATCCCATTCTGTAGCTGGTATAGGCCTTATTATCTGCATAATGGTTTTTAAACATATAGACCCGATCTACTCCGGTAGCCTCACCCAGCAAAGCCAGGCATTTATTAATAGCTTCATAGTAATCACTATTTATTAATAGTTCATTGGTAGCGGAAGCAATGTTGGATAGTATTTTTTGTTTTATAAGCAGTTGGTTTTGGGCTATTTTACGCTTGGTGATATCCCGGGACACTCCAATCAACCCGGCTACGGTTCCGCCTTTAAAAAAAGGCGTTTTTACCGTCTCTAATTCCATTATGGAGCCATCAGCCAGGGTTATAGTTTCTTCGTTCATACGGGTCTCACCCGACAGCAGTATTTCCCTGTCTTTTTGTATAAAAAAGCGGGCTGTCTCCTGATCCTTAACAAAATCCAAATCAGTTCTGCCCACTATCTCTTCTTCGGATAGTCCAATAAACCTATGCGCAAAGGCATGGTTACAACCCAGGTATAAACTGTTTATATCTTTGTAAAATATAAGGTCGGGAATGGCATCAATCAGTGATTTTAAGAAGGTCCGCTGCTCTATCAGCTCATGTTCTAATCTTCTACTCTCGGTAATATCCCGGGTAATTCCCGCAGTTCCTATTACATTGCCCTCCTGGTCAAACACTGGGGTTTTGAAGGTATTAAACCATATACCTCCGGCTTTATCCTGTACCCGCTCGACTTTGTTGATTTGTTCTCTGCTAGCCATCACTTCCCGATCATCTTCCATATATCCTAGAGCTAATTCCCGGGGCCATATATCCAGGTCGGTCTTAGCGATTATTTCATCGCGTGTTAAGCCGCAGGATATTTCAAAAACCCGGTTTATTTCTATATGATGTCCTTCTTTATCTTTAAACCAGGCTAAAAAAGGCAGGTTATCCAAAATGGCTTTTAATTGTCCCCGGGTACGGCTCAAGTCTTCCTGAACTTTCTTTATTTCGGTGATGTCGGTATGGGTACCAATAACCCGCAGAACTTTGCCTTCTTCATCACGGTTAATTACCTTCCCCCGATCCAGAAGCCATTTGTAGCTGCCATCTCGGGTACGCAGACGATGCTCACTCCCGTAAACTGGTGTCTGGCCATCAAAGTGTTTTTGCAGTTCTACCTGGATCCGTTCCCAATCCTCCGGGTGAACCCGGCTTTCCCATTCCTGCAGGGAGTCACCAACTTCATGTTCTTCGTAACCTAACATGCTTTTCCATTCCTTGGAAAAGAATACCCGATTAGTTACCGCATCCCAATCCCAAACCCCGTTCCCGCTGCACTCCAGGGCTGAAGACCAGCGATCTTCACTTTCCTTTAAAAGTTCTTCGGCTATCTTCCTTCCGGTGATATCCACCATTACGGTTAGAAGGTAGGTCTGATCGTCGGTTTCGATAAAATCGACCGAAAAGATAACATACAATTCGCTACCGCTTTTAGTAATAAGGGTTAATTCCTTATCACGTATACAACCCTGCTGATAAAGTTCTTTTATTAGCAAATCTCTTTCTGCAAACGGTATAATCCCTAGCTCACCTGAGGTTTTGCCGATTACCTCGTCCCGATTATATTCCAACCTACTAAGAAAAGCTTCGTTTACATCAATATACTTACCACTGTCAATCTTGCTAATAGCCATAAGCGCCGGATTAATAGAAAAGGCTTTGGAAAACCTGGCGTTAGCCTGGCTTATCTGTGATATATCTTTACTGATAGCAAAAAAGACGGGGGTCCCCTGCCACTGCCCCCTCACAACGCTGGTTTC